>JBGPMV010000023.1:0-13643 GCA_041487155.1 Rhabdochlamydiaceae bacterium | reverse complement strand
ACAGGCGGTATGATTTTAGGCTTTGATGGAAAGACAAGCCGTCATAATCGCGTAGGAACAGGAGCTGCTTATACCTACACGTACATCCATGAAAAACAAGATGCAGGCCGCATCCGCATCAATCAAGAGTATCTCTTTCTCTACAACATGTGGGACAACACCCGCTGGTACTTTGATACGGCGATCATGACGGGATTTTTTCAGATTAACAACCTTAGAAAAATCCACATGACCGGTTTTGAATTTGAGTCTAAGTCTCGGGTGAATGGCTGGCAGCTGGCTCCTCATTTTGAAGCGGGATATGACTACAACTTTTATGACCGCAAGTTTACAGCCGAGCCGTTTGTCATGTTCGACTGGGTCAGCAACTGGCAGGGGAGTTATAAAGAGCATGGAGACGGTCCATTTAATGCAGGGCAGAAGAGCCACTTCTCTTCATTCTTGCGCTCTGAGACCGGCCTTCGGTTCTATGAAACGATCCGGTATGACAGCTGGAACTTTACGATGGAAGAGAAAATAAGCTATGTGAACAAAAAACCATTTAAAGTCGGAAGAGTCAACGCGTTCCTAGTGGGAGCTCCCGGCTCGTTCACTGTAGAAACCCTCACCACGACACAGAACTTAGGAGTCGCTGAGCTGGAGTTTGTGTTCCAGCCGCATAAGCATCGGTATCCTTGCGCCACGCTTGCTTATCAGGGAGAGTTCGGTTCGATGTACCAGTCTCATATCGTCTCATTGGAGCTGGGTTGGAGTTTTTAAGGTTGAACCTTAAAACGATTCTTGGATAGAAGGTAAGCATGACCTTTGAAGAAAAGCCTTGGCTCATTTTGTCAGATCCTATCCGCAATAAGGGAACTGCTTTTACTGAAGAGGAGCGGAGCCGGTTTAAACTTCATGGAAGAATTCCGTATCATGTCTCTACGCTGGATGAGCAGGTAGAGAGGCGGTACTCGAATTTTAAAGCTCAAACGAGTGATCTTGCTAAACACCTTTTTTTGTCGTCGTTGCATCAAAGAAACGAGATTCTTTTTTATAAGCTGGTATCAGAGCATATCTCTGAAATGCTTCCGTTGATCTATACGCCGACAGTCGGCGATTACTCGGTTCATTTCAGCTATCTGTATACGGAGCCACGGGGTCTGTATTTGTCGTATCCTCATCAGGATAAAATCGAGGAAATTTTTAATACGATTGAGGAAAAAAATATAGAGGTCATTGTTGTGACAGATGGCCAGCGCATTTTAGGGCTTGGGGATCTGGGGACGGGAGGCATTGCTATTCCTGTAGGAAAACTTTCGTTATATACGGTTTTTGGGGGGATCCTTCCGTCTAAGACGCTTCCGATTGTGTTAGATGTAGGGACGGATAACCCGACGCTTTTAAAGGACCCGCTCTATTTAGGGTGGCGCCATAAGCGGGTGACGGGGAGTGATTATGATCTCTTTGTAGACCGTTTTGTGGAAGTTATCCGAAAAAAATACCCGAAGGTTTTGCTTCAGTGGGAAGATTTTGGAAAAGATCATGCAAGGCCGCTGCTTGAAAAATACCGGAAGAAGATTTGTTCGTTTAATGACGATATCCAAGGCACTGCGGCGGTCTCTTTGGCGGCTCTTTTAGCAGCGATCAAGCTGGGGGGAGGAGAGCTGCATGAGCAGAGGATTTTGGTTTTTGGGGGAGGCTCGGCAGGCATTGGAATCTGCGAGCATCTGACAGGCGCTATGGTAGCTGCTGGCGCTTCAAAAGAAAAAGCTCTCAAAACCATCTACATCGTTGATGTCGATGGATTGGTTCATACGGGGCTTGAGGAGATCCCTCCGCATCAGAGGCCGTTTGCAAGGGTTTTAGAAGAACCGGCATCATCCAAGATCAGCTTGTTAGATGCTGTTCGGCTCATCCATCCGACTGTTTTAATCGGGGTGTCTGCTCAAAGCGGGGCGTTCACACAAGAGGTGGTGACGACAATGGCCAAATACACCGATCGGCCGATTGTTTTTCCTCTTTCGAATCCGACTTCTAAATGCGAGGCGCACCCTGCTGATATTTTAGCATGGACGAAAGGAAAAGCCATCATTGCGACGGGAAGCCCGTTTAACGATGTGACATACCAAGGACGGCCCGTTCATATTGCCCAGTGCAATAACGTCTATATTTATCCCGGAGTGGGGCTGGGTGTTGTTGCCTCGAAAGCTAGGGAAGTCACTGACACCATGTTTTATAAGGCAGCTGAAATCCTATCGCATCATTCTCCGATGCTGAAATCACCGTCCGGCAACCTTTTTCCGCCGTTTGATGATCTACGAGAGATCTCGCGTGAAATTGCAATCGGCGTGGCCCAAGTTGCCCAAGAGCAAGATCTAGCCGCCTTGGCGGAAGATCCGGCAGAGCTCGTCGATGCGGCGATGTGGACGCCTGCCTACTTTTCACAAAAATAGCATCTTTTTGTGAAAAAGGTCATTTTCAGTCTTAAGTAACTCATTATCAGTCTGTTTTTAAATTATAATCAAAAACAATAAGAAAAAAGTGATACCTATTTATATATATTAAATATTTTAGTATAATAGTCTTTATAAACTTTAATATTAATAGGAGATTTATGACATTATCTTTACAACTCGATGGCCACGTAATAGGGCGCGTTCTCTCTTTTCTAGACGTACCAGAGCTTATCATATCTTCTTCCGTCTGTAATCTATGGCAAAAGCTGCTACCTGAAGCAGTTCGTGGTTCAACTGAAGGCTGGGCTAAAAAAATATTAAATAGTTGTAAGGACATGTATAGCGGCAAGCCTGTTGATTTAAGGTGGGCAGTGAATGCATCCAGGCTTATCCTGTCGAACATGAACTCGATACTACTGAAACAACCCAACCTAAATATTACTCTTGCAGAAATACGTGGAGCCGCTGCTGCGTTTGCCGCTAAACTCGGTTTTAATGAAACCGCCAGATGGTTTCTTAATAGACCCATCCTTTCAGTAGAAGACCATGGATACGTATTTTCAATAGCCGCCAGTATGAAGCATATTGACATATGCCAGGCTATAATTGATGATCACGGCGGTCCTTCTAAGACATATAGTCGAGGTGTTTTTCACACTGCGTGCGGTGAGCGTAATATTGAAGCGCTCCGCATGCTTGTTAAAAACAATCTCCTTTCAGATAGGGATCGAAAGGCTGCTATTGAACGAATGGGCTAACAGGGCCTCTTAGAGATAAGAGAGTGCTTTCTCGTAGTCGGGCTCATGCGTGATTTCTTTGACGAGCTCGTGGTAAAGAACATGATCATTTTCATCCAGTACAAATACAGCTCTTGCGCAGAGTCCTTTTAGCGGGCCGTCTCCTTGGAGTGCGCCATACGCTTCGGCGATGTGGGGCGTTCTAAAAAGAGAGAGGGGAGTGACGTGTTCGTAGGCGCTGCAGAGTCTTTTTAAAGCAAACGGAAGATCCATCGAGCAGTAAATCACGGCGGCGTTTTTTTTGCCGGCAATTTTCTGATTAAATTTTTGGATAGAGAGCGAGCAGACGGACGTATCGAGGCTCGGGACAAAACATATGACTTTTTTCTTTCCCTTAAAATCGCTCAGCGTGTGTTCTTTGAGCTCCATATCAATGCCTGTAAGGGCTGGGGCTGTAGCGCCGGTGCGAGGGATAGAGCCTAAAACTTGAACCGGTTGGCCTTTTAAAGTGATTTTTTCCATATCTTTACTCTATTTGTGTAGATGTTTCCATTGGGAGGCTTTGAATCTCTTGTTCAGATAGCCCTGTTAAGTCAGAAATTTGCTGGTATGAAAAACCGCTGCCGAGCATTTTATGAGCAATCTCTAGGTTTCTTTTTTCACGGCCTTCTTTATGTCCCTTCTTAAGACCTTTTTTAAGACCCTCTAGAAGACCTTTTTCTCTTTCTTTTCGTCGAGCATCATATTCGTCTGTCAGGGCAATATTCGCTTTAATGTACGCTTCTCTTTCTGAGGAGTCCCAATTGTATTCTTCCATCGCGTGGTAGGCTTCAAGCAGTTCTACTTCTTGAACCTTGGAAGGAATCTCTTTGGTTTCATTCCAGTTTTTAAAAAAATGGAGCCATTTGTCTTGAACGGTATCTAAATCGTTTTGATTTTTTTTGAACTTGGGAAGTTCAATGAATACATACGATAGGTCTTTTAGGTCGTTTTCTAAGGTGTCGACATCGAGGGTTCGGTGATATGATATTACCTGTTTCTTGTCAGGAAATAGTTCATAATTTGCAATGGCAAGGAGAATAATGGGTTTGAGATCGATGTACTCAGATCCAGCAGGAAATTGCGTGACATAACTGTGAGCTACGTAAAATTGAGTTCTCTTTACAAATGCTGGAACACTTTTATTTTGCATCTCAACAATGTATTGTATGTTTCTCTCATCGGTGCATTTGATATCGAGAATGCTTGTCTTGGATTGTTTGATAAGAGGGGCTTGCTCTTTAGAGAGAAACTCTACTTTTTTAATTTTTCTCTCGCCTTCTAGAACAAGAATAGAATTTAAAAAACTGATGAGAAGAGGTTTATGCTTTTCTGTTCCAAACAGCTTTCTAAAGGAGACATCATTGGTAGGGTTTAGATAGCGGCCCATTTTTTACCTTCTTTGGATGGATTCTAACAGGCAAGAAATTCCATTGCAATGGAGTAAATAATGGTGACAAGAATTATTAAGATCTGTTAAAGTATTTCCACATATGAAGAAAAATATCACACAGACAGCACAGGCATCGTTATCCGGGCAGGACGAGCAGCCGGGCAAGGCTTTTCCGGCATCAAGCTCCCAGATCCGCACTTCGGCTGAAAGGCCTGTTCCTCAGATGTGCTCGTCTATTCAAAGACAAACCGAGCAGGTGACAAAAGAGTGGTCGGCTGAAGTTTCGCATACGGATCAAGTTTCATCGCAGGTGAGTACATCATCTGGGAAGGCTCCCAAGCTTGCTTCTAAACGGGTTCAACGTTTTCATTCGAAGAAAACGTCTGCTGTCCTAAAAAAGATGGCCGAGCTTCATGACTCTGCAAGCAAAAATATGGAACATAGCGTCTCGATTGTTGCTGAAACAAGCGAGCAGAAAATGCTCGAGAAGTCTCACGATGAACTATGGCTCGATATGATCAAGCCTCATGAAGAGAGGCAATTTCAAATTGGCAGGATTACTAACTATT
Source organism: Rhabdochlamydiaceae bacterium (assembly GCA_041487155.1). GTDB lineage: Bacteria > Chlamydiota > Chlamydiia > Chlamydiales > Rhabdochlamydiaceae > PALSA-1444. The sequence goes on along the minus strand of JBGPMV010000023.1, from coordinate 8,470 downwards.
TTAGTTGAGCTGAGCCGGAGTAGCCCATTTTGAGCGAGGAGTTAAAGCGGAACTCAAGCTCTTCGGGGATTTCTCGGGTAAGAGCCATTTTCCAGGTGGCAAGCCGGTTCCATGACAGTCCAACGCCTTTCATCTCTTGAACCTCCATGCTAGAGGCTGTGCACCAGGCTGCAAGCTCTTCGGGTTTGATAAAGAGGTGATAGACGTGCATGTTCTTCGGTGCATTTTTCACAAACCAATCAACACCTTTGATGACGAGCAGCCAGCTTAAAAAAGTCCGATTAAACGTATGAAAAAAAAAGAGGCCGCCGGGTTTTAAAAGCCGTGCGGCTTCCCTTGCAACTTTTTGGGGCTCGGTTACGTGCTCTAGTAGATCCATGGCGCAGACAACGTCAAATGAGTGAGAGGGGAGCGGCGTGGATGTTGCATCGGCCTCAAGGTAGGTGACGGAGTTGGTGGGGTCGTACTTTTGGGCGACATCCAGCGAGCTCTTGGAGAGGTCTATGCCTGTTACGGAGTGGCCGGCGGCGGCAAGCGCGTTTGTTAAAAAGCCGGCGCCGCAGCCGAGATCGACGACGCGGCTCTTAGGTTTGAGCCGGCTCATGATCCAGGGGTTGCGTAGGCGGTTTTCAGCGCGGAGAAGCGCAACGGGGTGGTTGGAAGCATGCAGCCATTTGTCTCCGAGCTCGTGATAGAAATCGTTATTGATGGTTTTCAAGGGGCCTCCTAATGAAGTTCCAGTAGACGATTTGGTAGAGGCAGAAGAGGGTAGCTCCGGTGAGCTGAGAAACGATTAGAAAGTGGAGTTGGGGCAGGGGGGGCAAGAAAGCAAATATTTGAATTTCATGGAGGTGCGGCCAGATCAGACCAAGCACGCTTAAAACAACGGAGTGGTTGACAAATAGAACGGAGTGAAGCCACTGCTCAGCGGCGGGGCAATGCTCTTTGTGGACGAATTCATCTTTGGTGACAAAGAATGTGGAAAAAAGGGCGAGGGCGATGTACCAGGGGATCATGGAGCGCTCGAAGGGGACCCAAAAGACGAAGGCAAAACAGGCGATCACGGTGAGGGTGTCGAGGGGGTGGCCGATCCGCTCCCATTTGGGGAGATCGCGTTTGATGTGAAAGAGTGCTTCGTCAAGAAAGATGACGATCATTTGGAGAATAAACGGGATGAAAATCAGCGTTTGCATTGGAGTACTGTTCCTGCAAGGGTTAGTCCGGGGCCGAAGGCGAGGCTGATGATTTTTGCACCGGATGGGAAGGCGGGGTCGTTCCACATGTCAGTCCAAATGTGAGGAAGTGTGGCAGACGACATGTTGCCGTATTTGTGCAGCACCTGGGTGCTGTGGGAAAATTGCCACGGCTCGAGTTTCATGAGGGTTGAGACTTGTTCGATGATTTTGGGTCCGCCAGGGTGGATGGCAAAGTAGAGGGTTTCATCTGGGGTGACGGAGGCTTTTTTTAGGAGTTCGGCGACAAAAACGGGGAGGGCTTTGACGATGAGGACGGGGATTTCTTTGGAGAGGGTCATTTTCATGCCCCAGTCATCGCAAATCCATGTCATGACGTCTGTTGAGTCGGGGAGCACTTCTTCATGCAGAGCAAGTACCTGGAAGCCGGGCTCTTCCTCATGAGACACTTTGTATTTAATAAATCCGTCGCCAAAGAGCGATTGCACAACGAGCTGGTCGATGGTGTGGAGCGAGGGGTTCATGTGGAGGCTGCAGATTTCGGTATGGACGATTTCAGAGGTGGCTGGAGAGTTAAGTGCGATCCTGATCGCAGGTATTGCCGCATAACAGCCCATGTGGTAGGCGTGCGTCACGGTGGTGGTGGAGCCGGCATCCCGGAGGGCGACGAGTTTTTGCGCGGGGCTGGGAGCTGTATAGCCTGTGCAGGTGACGTGGATGAGATGAGGCGGGAGCTTAGTGCTGGCAGGATAGAAGCGAGTAAAGATGTCGGTTGCGATCCGGTCAAAGACGTTCATGCGGACGCCGAGGCCGGCGCCAGATGTTTTAACGCGGGTGGAGTAGACTTCCATGTCATCCCACTTTCTGTGCAGGCAGTCTGCGAGACAGACGCCGCGGCGCGCAATCTTGCCTTTACCCAGACCAATTTTTCTTAAGAGGGAGAGCACGGATACGCCGAGGGAGGTTTCTCGTGCAGACTCTGCGTGGGCGGCAGCTATCCATTCTAGAATGGCTTCTTGATCGAGTTCGTGTTCAGGGCGCAAGACTTGAAAGTGTGAAAGAGTGGTGATCATCCGGCTACTGTATCAAGTTGTGGAATAGCGAAGCAATGTTTAATACGATCCGGGAATTTCAATATCTGGCCGAATAGTTTTTAATTTTTGCGCGGCCTCATCAACCTGACTGTTATCTGATAAAATAACTTTTTTTAGCCGGGCAAGGGTTATAATGTACTTGAGCACTTCCATTTCGAGTTGCTTGCACCATGAGATATTGAGACTTTGGAGCTGGATAAGGCTTGCTACGAGCTTTGGCACATCTGTTTCAAGCTGTGTGCACCTCGAGATATTAAGGTTTTGCAGTTGGGAAGGGTTTGCAATATACCTCAGTGTGTCTGATGCTAGCTGCGTGCAATACGAGACATCGAGGCTTTGCAGTTGTAAATGGTTTGCAATGTGCTTAAGCGCCTCTGCCTCTAGCTGAGTGCATCTTGAGATATTGAGGCTTAGCAGTTGGTAATGGTGTGCAATGTGCTTAAGCGCGTCTGCCTCTAGCTGAGGGCATCTTGAGATATTGAGGCTTAGCAGTTCGTAATGGTGTGCAATGTGCTTCAGCGCGTCTGCCTCTAGCTGAGGGCAATCCGAGATATTTAGACTTATCAACTGCTTAAGGTTTTTGGTGTGCTTAAGCGTGTCCGGCTCAAGCTTACGGCACCCCGAGAGATCAAGAATTTTGAGCCGGGTAAGGTGTGCAATGTGCTTGAGTGCGTCGCCGGTAATACTAGCGTGCAGCCTCAAATATTCAAGATTCGGACAGCATCTCGTTAATCGTTCCAAGTCTTGATTTGTGAGAGGCAAACCAGTGAAATCGGCATATCGTAGATCGGACTGATTGGATAAAAGCCAGGCGATGAGTTCTGAGGCGCATCTTACTCCTGCAATTGCCCACATCGGTACCTGATTGCGATTGATGAACATAATAAGCGCCTCTTTGAGAGTATCAATCAGTTCTTTTTGCATGCTCTCTTCGATCTCGTTATTGCTTCCAATTTCATGAATCGTGGCATGAACCCGAGCTAAAAGTGAACGAATATCTCGCCAATCGCACATAGAGAAAATATCGATAAAAAGGTTTTTATCGAAATCTAAGATAGTTTTTAGACCTATGGGATCTAGGTTTTCTGTGAGGCGCCTGATTTGCTGGCAGGAATGCTTTCTAAATGCATCGCTACCTAAGTAGTCTGCAGCTTGTGCATATTGGATCCACACGTTAGGGTCATTCATCTTCAGCGGCTTGCCTTCAATAAAATCAACAAATGGTTGTAAAGTAAGAGGATCAATCTCCTGGAGCAGAATTCTATTTTGACTTTTTTCCTGGAATTTACCTTCTAGCATCTCATTGAACACCCGGCTGTTTTCGGCTAAGAGCTTGCGGTCCGCCTCGATTTCTTGGCCGTTTGCCACGAGGATTACTTTTTGATGTGTTTCATACTCATTTTCCGGAACAGGCGCTGACCCCTCTGTGCCTATCACTCTCTGAAACACCTTTTCCGCATTAACTCCTAGAAAACTATCTTTCATTTCGCCGATTCTCACCCAAAGAAGACGATGAAGCTCCTGGTAACTTTTATATGTATTCTGGACCACCTGTTCCAGCAGTTGGCTGGTCGCGGGCGGGATATCGCCCTCAACGCAGTTTTGCAAACATAGACCATCTGCTTGAACAGCAAGTTCATTTGGATAGCAAGTAGCTAAAAGCTTTAAATTATTGTAAATCACTTCTTGATCGAATTCGTGCTTCTGGCGCTGGTCCTGAAATTGTGAAAGACTGGAAACCATAGAGCCATTTTATCAAGTTGCTAAATAGTGAAGCAAGCGTAAACAGAAAAAACATGGAGTTTTGAAATCGCTTTTGCTATTCTCAAGCTGCTTGGAGAGACTTATGCTCAGCAAATTTCTAGATCCCAAAAACAGATTCGCATTTAAAAACCTGTTTGGCACGCACCAGCACAAAGATATCTTGATCCATTTTATCAACGATATGATCGAATTTAAAGACAATGCAGTCATTCAGAGTGTAGAATTTATCAAACCTGTAAGAGATCCTGATATTTCCTATGCCAAACAAAGCATTGTTGATGCTCTCTGTACGGATCTGCACGGCAAAAAATATATTGTTCAATTGGAAGTTACGGATATCGACTTTTTTGTCAAAAGAGCCCAGTATTATGCTGCCAAAGCCTACTCAAGCATCCAAAACCTTCAAGAGATTATCTTCTTTGCCATCACGACATTTGAGATGTTTCCTAATAAACCTGAGTACAAGTCAGACCATGTCATTTTAGATAATGGGCCCGATGCAAAGGAACTCAAAAACTTTTACTATTGCTTTTTAGAACTCCCTAAATTTAAGAAAACAATCAATGAACTGACCACTATTACCGACAAGTGGGCTTACTTTTTAAAAAACGCTTCCTATACCACCGAGTCGGAATTGAGTGCTATCGTCGGCAATGATCCTGCCATTGGGCACGCCTATCAAGCGGTTAACCAATTCGCCTGGAGCCTAGACGACCTAAGCCTCTATGAACAGATGGTAAAAAGGGAAAGAGATGCACAGTCGATTATAAATCAGAAAAAAGCTGAGGGCTTTGCAGAAGGTTTTGCGCAAGGAAAAGCTGAGAGGGCCAAACTGGCATCCGTTCACGCTTAGATTTTGCTAGGCCTCTAATGAAAAACCATCACAATCCCTACAATCACAAGAAAGATCGACGCTTTTAAGACTTTTTCTTCCTTGGTGACTTCTTCTTTTTAGTGGGCATAACGCTTAGCTCGGCCTCAATTTCTTCTATTGTAGGAAGACTTGACTTCAGCTCTTTCGGGAGTTTTTCAACCAATTTCACCTCAAATTCAGCCACTCCAATTGGACGCTTGAAATTTCTTAGGACATATTCCGCAAACACGTTGTCTTTTGTCTTGCAAAAGATGAGCCCGATGGTTGGTTTATCCTCTTCATTTCGAAGCTGATCGTCTACTGCTGAAAGATAAGCGCTCATTTGCCCGGCATCGCGACTATCGAATTCTCCAGCTTTAAGCTCGATGACTATATAACACCTCAACTTTAGGTGGTAAAATAGCAAGTCAATGTACAGGTCTTTTTCGCCAGCCTTAATCGGATATTGTTTCCCAACAAATGCAAATCCTTGTCCTAGTTCGATCAGGCACTTTTGGATATTGTTGACCAGCCCCTTCTCTAGGTCTTTTTCTAAATGCTCTTTGTGTAGGGTGATAAAGTCGAAGACATAGGGATCTTTCGTGGTTTGCTGCGCTAAATCTGATTGAGGAGGCGGCAAGACTGCCTTGAAGTTTGTTATCGCCTTTCCTTCTCTGCGGTACAGGCCATTTTCAATCCAGATTGTGAGCATGCTCCTGCTCCAACCATGTTCTATGACCTTAGAGGCGTACCAAAGGCGTTCGTTGGTGTCCTTTGTTTTTTGAAGGAGGAGAATATTGTGACCCCATGGAATCAAAAAAATAGGCAGAGATTCCAATTGTCGCACAGCTTGTGCGACTTTTCCATAGGCAATAAAAAAAGCCTTTATTCTAAAGATATTAGCTCTAGAAAATCCTTCTACTCCGGGAAACTCATTTTGGAGGTCTTTGGCTACCTTCTCCAAAACCCCGCTACCCCACCCCTCTCGCTTCTGTTTTTCAACTATGTCCTTTCCAAGCTCCCAGTATAGCTTGATTAGTTCGCTATTAACGGCTGTCGACGCCTTGATTTGGGCGGATTGAATCTTGGTCTTAAGGGAAGTGATAAACTTCTTGTAATTTGCTGAGGATATTTCGGTCTTTTTGATGGCGGGTGGATTTTTTTTATCCATTGAAAGCCCCGATTTCTTTCTCGAAGAGCAAGTGAATTCCTTCGCATAAGAGAGCAGATTTATCTGTCTTTCTCTTTTCTCTTAAGCGCTTGATAAACAATTCATTAAGCTTTGTTTCCTCTTCCTCTGTCATATAGACTGTCGTCTTTGCTTTCTTTGGAGTTACAGCATCTTTTGTTGGCATAGGCGATCCTAAATCTGAGTTAACTCGTTAGCCTGCCATCACTCTTCAAAAAAGTCAAACTACTATCGCAGTTTAATGGTTTGGCGTTTTAATGGTAGAATAGAATACTCGCTCAAGATTTCTTAAGGAGTTTTTTACATGAATCGTAGGTCGAAAGTGTTGGTTGGTTGGTTAGTTGCAGCAACGCTAGCTGTAATACGGCTCCCGCTTAGACTTCGGTAGGCCTCTAATGAAAAATCATCACGATCCCTACAATCACCAGAAAGACCGCAAAGACCTTCTTCAGATGATCGGTATGGAGTTTGTGAGCCAGGCGGGCCCCGAAAGGTGCTGCAATAAAAGTCGTAACAGCTAAAACGATAAACGCCGGAATGTAGATAAACCCAAGAGTCATCTCATAGTACGGCTGGCCTAGTCCCAAGAACAGGTATCCTAATGCTCCTAGAAACGAGATGATAAAGCCTGTAACCGTCGAGGTTGCAACGGAGGATTTTAGCGGGATTTTCAGCTTAACAAAGAGGGGAACTGTCATCGTTCCTCCGCCGATGCCTAAAATATTAGAAATCGCTCCCACGCCAAATCCGAGGCTGTTGAGCAGGGGAGTGCTGGGTAATTGAGAAGGACCTAAACGGGGAAGTCCTTTATGGAAGAAAAAATAGACTCCCATTGCAGTTGCAAAACAGCCAAAGATCAGCTGCAAAATGGTGCTGGGCAAAAGTTGTCCTAGATAAGCACCGGCAAGGCATCCTAAAATAAGCCCAGGGAGCATGTGCTTCACAAGCTTCCAGTTAATCGCACCGCTGCTGTGATGGGCGATCATTGATGAAATGGCGTTAAAGACCATTGCAGCAAGGGAGGTGCCGATTGCAAGCTGCAGCAAATTAACACTTGGGAACCGATAAAACTCAAACAAAAAGACCAGGCATGGAACCGTGATGATGCCTCCGCTAATGCCTAAGAGACCTCCCAGAAGCCCTGCGCCCAGACCGATAATAAGACATACGATAATCATCACTGTCATTTGACTCTGCATAAATCATTGGATGGATTAATCTCAAGGAAACATGCCATCGCCCGAGTTTGAGAAATTTTATCAGACGTTGAAATCACAGGTCCTTCCCAGCGAGATGACCATCGAAGAGATCCGCGCGTATTTCAGTACGATGATGGCTCCCTTCAAGGCTTCGCCTGATACCACTTTTATTCCGGTTGTTTTCAGTAAGTTCCAAGGTGTCTGGGTTAAGCCTCCAAAGATCACGACCCCTAAGATCGTTCTCTTTTTTCATGGAGGAGCCTACTCCGCAGGCTCCTGGCAAACCCATCAAGACCTCCTCGGTCGTATTGCTAAAAGCGGGGAGTGCGCTATCTGCGCGATTAACTATAGACTTGCCCCTGAAAATCCGTTTCCTGCAGCCCTAGAAGATGCGCTAGAGGCGTACCAAACCCTCACGGACCAAGGCCATAGTATTATCGTTGCCGGCTCCTCGGCAGGAGGAGGCCTAGCTCTCGCGCTCATGTTAAAGCTCAAAAACTTAAATCTTAAACTCCCCGAGGCTGGTGTCTTGGTCTGCCCCTGGGTCGATCTTGCCATGAAAGGCTCCTCACTTTTTACCAATGAGGGGAAAGACATCATCACCCGGTCCCGAGTCCAAAATGCCGCCGGCATCTACCTGGGTAGTCATGACCCCAAAGACCCGCTGGTCTCTCCGCTTTATGGAGATTTCAAGGGGCTCCCGCCCCTCCTCATCCAAGCCGGCTCCCATGAAATCCTCTGGAGTGAAATCGAGAGCCTTGTCCAAAAGGCCCGCGCCGCCGGGGTTGATGTGAGTTTTCAGCCTTATAAAGAGATGTTCCATACCTGGCAGCTCTTTGCCTCGCAAATCCCTGAGGGTCAACAAGCAATAGCTGCAATCGGTAGTTTTATCAAGACGCTAAGCTAAGGATTTGATTGTAAGTGCTTTGTGCGTCAATTTTTAGTATGTATTTCTCTGAGCCTGAGCAGGCTATAAGTTCACTAATTATCCTGATAAACATCTGATTATTAATCAGATAATAATATAAAGAATTAATAAACTTAATATATTTAAATAATTAGTAATATGTTAAAATTATTATATAAATATTTGATGATAAAATAAAGGCATTCGAAGACAGAAAGCTCAAAAGAGATGAGCGCCAACAGCAGGCCCTTGATGAAATAGCAAAGGCATT
>JBGPMV010000022.1:0-13918 GCA_041487155.1 Rhabdochlamydiaceae bacterium | reverse complement strand
TTACGATGTCGCCCGCGCTGAAGTCGGCATCATCTATGTCGATGAGATCGATAAGATCCGCAAAACAACCGGCAACGTCTCCATTACACGCGATGTCTCCGGAGAAGGAGTCCAGCAAGCCCTCCTTAAAATAGTAGAAGGAACCGTCTCCAACATCCCTCCCAAAGGCGGCCGCAAGCACCCCAACCAAGAATATATTAAGGTGAACACCGAGAATATTCTCTTTATTGTAGGAGGAGCTTTTGTCCACCTCGATAAGCTCATCGCGAAAAGACTCGGCCGCAGCACCATCGGCTTTAGCGCCGACGATACCCACGTCTTTGATGCCCATGAAACCAACTACCTCCTCTCCAAAGTAGAACCCGAAGATCTCATTGAATTTGGAATGATCCCTGAATTCGTCGGACGGTTTAACAGCATCGCAAACTGCAACGAGCTCACCATCGAAGACCTCGTTGAAATCTTAGAAAAACCGAAAAATGCGATCGTCAAGCAGTACCAGCAGCTCTTTGCAGAAGAAGGCATCACCCTACAATTTACTTCCGATTCCCTCCGAGCCATGGCAGAACGGGCCAAAGAGACAGGAACCGGCGCCCGTGCCCTCCGAATGATCGTAGAGAGCCTCCTCCTTAACCTAATGTACGAAGCCCCTTCCGACCCTACCATCAAAGAAATCCTCATCACTAAAGAGTGCATCACCGAAGGCGCCAATCCCCTCGTTAAACGTTCGGCTTAAATGGATTTTATGAAAGAAATAACCATCTATCTGGCAGGAAGCATCCAAAAAGGTCATGAAACCAACACCTCTTTTTGGACCGATAAGGACATCAACGACATCAGACAATCTCTTCCCGACTTTAATGTCTCGATCTTAAATCCCGCTTTTCGCACCGATGATCTTTCTGATCAGCGATCGGTCTTTGGCCGAGATATGGTCCAGGTTTTCTGCAGCACTTTTGTTTTTGTAGATGCCAGAGAGCGCAGAGGACTGGGTGTAGGAGCTGAAATGATGTGGGCGAAAATCAACCGCATCCCTGTCATTTCTTGGACCCCAAAAAATACCCACTATCACCAAATCGACGCTTTGATTTTAGGAGTTCCTGTTTCGCAATTCATCCATCCGTTTGTCTTAGGCCTCAGCGATAAACTCGTTGAAACTGTTATCGAAGGCGCCGAATGGATGCGTACGTTCTTATCCGATCCTACCATCCCAATTAAAGGGCTGGACTCGATCGAAGAGTGCATGCAGTACTACAAAGAAAGCCAATTCCATCTCGATGCTCCCATGCAAGAAATGGCAAGCGTCAGCGCACTCCTCAAAACCCGCCTTGAGCATCTCAAAGTCGCGAAGTAATTAAGAGAATTGAAACCTCTATATGAAAAATGTTAGCAAAATTCGATCCCAATAAATCTCTCCAAGAACTTGAAAATAGTGATTGGGGAGAACCTACATATGATTCTCACCTAGTTGTTACATGTCACAAACTCCGCCGCATTCCATTAAAACTATTTAATATTGAAAATTTACGCATTATGATTGGCCAGAACATTGGTTTGAAATTTTTAGTACCGCTAGCTCTAAAACACTTATATTCTCATCCTTTAGCTCAAGGAGACTTTTACCCAGGTGATCTACTTGCAGCATTACTTCGTGTTGAAGCAGATTTCTGGACTCAACACCCAGATTATTGCAAAGAAATCCATCAAATTGTTCAGACAGTTCTGTTGATGGGACAAAAGAAAAAAAAGCGCTTCAACGATTCAATTGAATGGGTGAGAGAAGCATATCAACTTTTTCTCAAGATTTCTCCTAAGAATCCCATTTAGATAAATTTAGTATTCAGTCGATTATCTTTTTAGTCATCAAATCCCATCTCTTTCATCGTAATTCTTTTTTCCGTGATGCGCTGAAGAGTTTTTGCAACATGAGGTGTGGGACGCGCACCCTTGAGATATTTTTTCAGTGTGGAATAGCTGATAGGCTTGATTTTGCAATAGTCATAAGGAGTTAGTCCAAATTCCTTTTCCAATCTCGCAAAAAAATCATTTATTTTCATAAGTTGACAATAATTTCTTCTATATGATTTACTGTTAAGTATAGCAAAAATGACTCTCCATTTTGAAAGAGTCGTAGGAATATACTAGACCAGCAATAGCGCAGGAACCAGCATGTCCACAACTCATCATACATCCAAAAGGGATAATTTTCTTCATAACATTCTCGAACTGAAACGGCTTGTAGCCAAGATTCTAAAAAATCGAGAAGAGTTCATTTTTGATCTTGAGCAGCTTCAAAACCTAGTTTGCCATCTGTCAAAAGAAGTTAATGTAAATCACCTTTGACAGATTTTCGAGCCATAATTTTTTTCTTTCAGCCGCAAACCCACGAAAAAACCGCGCCTTTTTTGCAAAGCCTCTAGGGAAACAGATTTTCTAATATTAAGTTTCTGTTAATTATTTATAAAACTTCCTTAATTTTGGAATGATAACAAATTCTTTTTAATTGCATTTTTATTGTTTACTGACTAAAAAAGTAGGCAGGAAGGCACAAGATGTTAGAAACGTACATCCCACAGTTATTCAAGGAGTTCGGTGAGCTACCGCCGCCATTTGAAAAAGATGGAAGCGCGCAGGTTACAATCGCCTCTTTTTCGGTTGAGATGGTCAAACTCGATCCCGGCTTCCGCTTTTCAGCAAAAATCGCTCCCGTTCCTACGAAAGAAAAAGAGGAGTTTATGCTGAAGTTGATGCAGGCCAATTTCTTGGGCCAGGGAACCGGCGGAGCTGTGATTGGACTGAAAGAAGACGAAAGTTTCTTGACACTCTCTTCGAGTATGCCTTATGAGATGAATTACATGGCTTTTAAAGACGCGGTCGAAGAATTCGTGAATTATCTTGAATATTGGAAAACCGAAACAGCGCGTTATGAAAAAGAAGCTCAGGTGGAACCAAAGTAAATGGCTGGATATTTAATAGCAGAAGAAGGTCCTCTCGCAGGCCTCATTTTACGGTTTGAAGAGGGCATTGAATGGGTCATTGGACGAGATCCCGATGAGGTGGAGCTTGTCTTAGAAGACCCTATGGTCTCCCGCAAGCACGTCATTTGCCGCCTGACGCCGGAAGGGTTCATTTTAGAAAACCTAAGCGCTGTCAATCCTGCCACTCAAAATGGGAAAATCATCACCGAACCGGTCCTCCTTCAAGAAGGAGATATCATCCAGGTCGGCAACACTTTTTTTAGGTTCTCTGAAAAGTCCCCTGAATCTCAGCAGCCTACTCCTCTCTTTTTAGAAGAAGCCTCCGACCTTTCAGCCCTATCTATGTCGCCTCCGCCAGAAGCCAGATGGATGATCAAAGTGATTACAGGCCCTAACGCCGGCGCTGAGTTCTTCATGCAAAGGGGTAAAAGTTACATCATCGGAAAAGATCCTGATGTCTGCGATATCATTTTCCAAGACTTAAGCGTTTCAAGGCAGCATGCAAAGATTACCCTGGATGATCAAGACCAAGTCATTATCGAAGATTTAGAAAGCCGCAATGGAACACTCCTGAAAGGTAAGCCTATTACGGATAAGACGATGCTCCATTCGCAAGATCTCATTGCTGTGGGGACCACCTCTTTCATGGTCGTCGATCGCGAGCAGTCCAGAGAAACCATCATTGCCCATGCGCCTATAGAGCAGCCCGAAGAAGAGGCTGTCAGGCAAGCTGCTCCAAAAGACTGGCGCGAGATGATCATCCCAAAAAAACATTTGATACTCGCCGGCATTATCGTCTGCGCTCTTCTTGTTTTAGTCGTCGGCATGGTCTCCATTTTCCAATCCGAACCTCTTGAAACACCCCCGCGCCATGAAAGCGAGCTTGTCACTGAAGTCGTAAAAAAATATCCCGACATCCAGTTCTCTTATAATGACGGCTCAGGAAAGCTCTTCTTAACAGGGCATGTTCTCACAGCTGTTGAAAAACAAGAGCTGATGTACCAACTCAACGGGTTAAAATTTCTGACTAGCATAGAAGATACCGTTGTCATCGATGAATATGTCTGGGAAAATATGAACGCGCTCCTCATGACAAATTCTGCATGGCAGGGCGTCTCGATCCACTCTCCTGCACCGGGTAAATTTGTTGTGCGCGGCTATTTGCAAACGCTCGATCAAGCTCAAGGCCTTTCCGATTATCTGAACGTCAACTTTCCTTATTTAGACCGCTTGGACAACCGAATTGTTGTTGAAAGCAACCTGATGACGCAGATTCAAAGCCTCTTATTAGAGAAGGGTTTTAACAACGTGTCGTATCAATTGACGGATGGAGAGATTGTGCTTTCTGGAAGAGTCGATGGCAAAGACTCACCCCGTTTTGACTCGCTCATCAGTGAATTTAAAGCGCTTCCCGGCATCAGAGTTCTGAAAAACTATGTGATCTACACAACTGAAGACAGCTCTCTTGTCGACCTCAGCTCGAAATATAAAGTGATGGGTTTTTCCAAAAAAGACGGCTCGAACCAGTATATTGTGATCAACGGAAAAATATTATCAATCGGCGATCTCCTCGATGGAATGACGATCACGACGATCTCTCCATCTGTAGTGATGCTTGAAAAAGATGGATTAAAATTTAAGATTAACTACAATCTGCAATAAACAAGGATGGTGTAGTTTTATGTACGGACTAGAAAAGAAACCAAAACATGCCTTCGAGTTCGACCTCGAAAAAGATCTGAAAAAAGATCCAAATAAGGCGCGCGAACTTCTAAAGGCAACAGAAGAAAAAATTCAAAAAATCAAAGCTGACCTAAGAGCGGGCGCAAAAGGCCCCGAACTTGACCAGCTTGGAGCATTAATGCATGGCTATACGGCACTTCAAAAAGTGCTCGGCCGGCTTGCAAATAAAAAATAGGAGCATTCATGGCACTTACCGTATGGGCATCCCTTTCATTTGGGGATTTGATAACGAACTACCAGAAGATTCAGAGTCAGCTCGTTTCCCAAGTTAAACAGCTGGCTAGTAGAGCCTCTCTTGCAACGCCTGGACGTTTCTTAATGATTCAGTTCCAGATGAGTCAAGTGACGCAGATCGGCGATTCAATTTCAAACTTGATTGCACAGGTGCAATCGATGATTAACAACGCCGTGCGTAACCAGAAATCAAGCTAATTTAAAGGGTACTATTTATGTCAAAATTACAAACGTACAAAGACGACTTCGTTCTCCTCCTGGAAACAGGCTTTATCGCTGCAGGACAAACCGACGAAGACTCTGCGAAAAAACTTTTTCGCGCAGCGCAGCTGCTGAGCCCCAATAACCATCTTCCTAAAGTCGGTTATGGCTATATCCACCTCCTAAAGCTGGAACTCAAACAGGCCTGCAAAATGTTTGAAGAGGTTTTGAAAGCAGAGCCGGATAACAACATGGCCAAAGCGCTGTTGGGATTGAGCACTTCTTTGACAATCAAAGACGCCGATAAAGGTGAAAAGCTCATGGAAGAGGCGATGAGACAAACAAAAGATGCTTCCATTAAAAACATGGCTCAAACCGGCATTGAATTTGTGGAGAAGTTTGTCAAAAAACAACCAACACCCGTTCAAGGACAGCCTAAGACGAATAAAAAAGGTCCAAGAAAATGACATCCCGTCCCGATGATGTAACGAAATTAGATCCTATCCGCCGTGTGGGAGACGAACAAAAGACAACTACACAGACGCCGGGCCAAGGATTTGAATCGTACATGGAAAAAGCCGGTCAGCAAATGCAGGGGGCAGGAAAAACAACTGCCGTCACGCCCTTTGATTTGGCCCAAGCACAAACCCCGCTTACAGCAGGGCCCAACTTTGATTCGCTTATGAGCCAGGTTAAATCATCCCAAGTCATGCTGGGAGATATGAATAATGACCTCAATACCAAAAACTTGAAACTCAAGCAATCGCAGCGCACCGTGCTTCGCAGCAAACTGACCAACGCTAACACCTATCTCAAGGCTGCCAATACAAAAATGGGCGCCGAGATACCCCAGCCGCCCACTCCCTCTACCGGAGGCGGCATCCTAGGCAAGTTTTTAGATTACGTTGCGGACGGACAGTCGAACCTTTCTGCTGCCCAGCAGCAGCTGACGAATCTCAAGACAAAAGGCGGGACCATGCAGCCGGCCGACTTTCTTGCGATCCAGCTTAAGCTGGCCCATGCCCAACAAGAAATTGAATACGCCTCGCTCATGCTTTCCAATACGGTTAGTGATTTGAAGACAATGATGAATATCCAGCTCTAGGAGCTCATGGAACATAATCCCCACTTTGATAAACTGATCAACCAGCTCGAAGATCTAGAGCTCACCACGGTGCACGGCCGCATCACCGAAATTGTGGGAATGCTCATTCGAGCGATTATCCCCCAAGTCAAAATGGGAGAAGTCTGCCTGATTAAGCGCGAGGGAGATCCCCTCATGGCAGAAGTTGTCGGCTTCACAAGAGATGAAGTGCTTCTTTCTCCCCTCGGAGAAATGACCGGCATCGGCCCATCATCTGAAGTCATCCCCATGAGAATCCCGCTCCAAATTCAAGTCGGCCCCGAGCTTCTCGGACGGATCCTTGACGGCCTTGGCAATCCTCTAGATGAAGATACCAAAGGCCCCTTAAAGCTCGAAACCACCTATCCCGTTATCAACTCTCCTCCAGATCCGCTCAAAAGAACGGTCATCACAGAGCCTATTGAAACAGGCGTCAGATGCATTGACGGCGTTCTCACTGTCGGCAAAGGTCAGAGGATGGGGATTTTTTCCGGAGCCGGCGTCGGTAAGTCCACCCTCTTAGGAATGATCGCCAGGTATGCTCAGGCCGATGTCAACGTGATCTCGCTCATCGGAGAAAGAGGCCGCGAGGTGAGAGAATTTATTGAAAACGATTTAGGCACCGAAGGGCTCTCCCGTTCTGTCATCGTTGTCTCAACATCGGATCAAGCCGCCCAAACCCGCATAAATGCCGCTTATGTTGGAACCGCCATTGCAGAGTATTTCCGTGACCAAGGAAAAAATGTCATCTTGATGATGGACTCGGTCACTCGTTTTGCAAGAGCCCTTCGCGAAATCGGCCTTGCCGCAGGCGAGCCTCCTGCAAGAGCCGGATTTACCCCCTCTGTCTTTGCAACGCTTCCCCGCCTCTTAGAGCGCTCAGGAAACTCCGACATCGGATCGATCACAGCATTTTATACCATCCTTGTTGCCGGCGATGACCTCAACGAACCGGTCTCTGACGAAGTAAAATCGATTCTAGATGGACACATCATTCTATCCAATGATCTCGCCGGCCAATACCATTTTCCGGCCATCGACGTCCCGCGCTCGATCAGCCGCGTACTCACCAATATCGTGGGTAAAGAACACGTCCAGCTCATTGGGAAAATACGAGAAGTTTTAACAAACTACAAGAAAATCGAACTCCTCCTCCGCATCGGAGAATATAAACCGGGCTCTGACAAAAACGCCGATTTTGCCATCAAGTACATCGACAAAGTCAACCGCTTCTTAAAACAGCAAGTGGAAGAGAAGTCCAGCTTTCAAGAGACGTTCCAACAATTGCAAGCCCTGTTTAAATAATGGTTGAATACCCTCTTGATCAACTCGTCCAAATCAAACAAAGGAGACTCGAAGAAGCAGAAAAGGTGCTGCGAGATAAAAAAGAGGCTCTCGCCCGCGAGCAAGAAAAATTGACACAGCTTGAAAAAAAAAGAGACGAAGTTAAAGCCCACTACAAATCAAAACTGACGCAGCTGCGTGAAAAACTCGATGCAGGAACCTCTTCTACAAAAATCACCCAGATGAAACAATATCTTAAAATCGTCACTGAAGATCTCGCACAAGAAGAAAAAAAAGTAGAGGCGCAAATCAAAGTCGTTGAATCGGCCGAAAAGCAAGTCGAAGAAGCCCGGCAAGATCTTTTCAAAAAGCAAAAAGATGTTGAAAAACTCAAGATCCATCATAAAGAATGGAAAAAAGAAATTCATCTCGAAGAAGAAAGAGTCGAAAACCAAGAAGGCGATGAGATGGGAAGCACCATGCACCACATGAAAAAAACTGAAAAAAAACGGAAATCCCGCTAACCCTATGTCAAACCCTACCAATCCCGTAAATCCGGTAAATCCCCCCAAATCGACCGAGCCTGTAGCGCCCGGCACAGATAAGTTCAAAGATCTCATGAAAATCGACTCTTCTGCCGAAAAGCAAAAAAAGAAGAAAAAAAGACCTCAAGAAACGCAAGAAGAAAACAAAGCAAAACTGCAAGCCGGCCCTGCTGAACCCAACAGAGCCGCAGACTCCAAGAAAACAGAAAAATATCCGAAAGTCCAAAAAGTCGGTGAAAGCGAAAAACAGCAGACACGGCACGGAAAAAGATCCGAAGAGACAACCACAGATCTCGCCCGCGAAGAGGCTGCAGCCCTGGCTCAGACCAAAATAAATCCCCCCCTTGAATTTGTCCCAACAGACAAAACCAAAGCAGAAGATCAAACCACTGTGCAAGCCGCATCGACTGCTGCCCAAACAAACAAAGAGCTCGAACAAATTATTCAAGAAGAAGAGCAGCTTGTCCAAAAACAAGACACCTCTTCAGCTTTTAAAACAGTCGCCGCTCAAAAAGAAGAATCCAAAAAAGAAGCCACCCCCATCGCCCCGCCGCCCGCTTCCTCAGCGCTGGGACCCCTCTTTTTACCCCCAGGCTCCGCAGCGCCTCCGGCCTACGCCCTCATGGATGCACAAACCCTTGCGCTCTTTGAGAAAATGCTCTCCGTTATTACTATTCTCAAAGACAGCGGCGTGACAGAAACCACCATCCACCTCATCTCTCCTGAATTTGCAAATTCCCAGCTCTATGGCTCTCAAGTCATCATCCGCGAATACAGTTCTGCGCCCCTCGTCTATAATATTGAATTCATGGGCAATCCCCAAGCGGCCAGCCTCTTTGAAAAAAACTTGAAACACCTCCGCTCCGCGTTCAACGACCCCAAATACCGCTTCCGCGTCAACCGACTGGAAGCCTCCATCTCCCATGAACAGTACCGCCGAGTCGATCGCAAGGGAGAATCCGGCGAAGCTTGAAAATTTCACTCATCTTCTCAACAGTTTTTAATATTCTTATAGACGATACGAGTTGTAGGATGATCTTCACCAAGCTTTTTTCTACAGATTTCTAATGCCTTTTGCAAATTACCCAGAGCTTCCTCCTTCCTTCCAATGGAGATTAAACAGCACCCGATTGTATAGTAGCTTACTATTGTATGTAGAGTCTCTTCCCCCGCCTCTTTTTTGCGAATGTCCAACCCTTTTTGTAAATAGTTCAAGGCTTCTTCCTTCCTCCCTAGGTTATCTAAGCTAAAACCGACATCATCATAGCTTACTCCAGTATCCGAATGCTCTTCTCCTAGCTCTTTTTTACGAATTTCCAAAGCTTTTTGGAAATACCCCAAAGCATCTATATGCCTCCCTAGGACCTCTAAGCAACCACCCATGTTATTATAGATGACTCCTATCTCCAGATGCTCTTCTCCGAGCGCTTTTTTACTAATCTCCAATGCTTTCTCCAAATAGCTTAAAGCTTCTTCCTTCTTACCCAGCTCCTTTAAGCTATTACCAACGTTGTTATAGCTGATCCCTGTGTAATGATGCTCTTCTCCTAGCTCTTTTTTACGAATTTCCAATGCGCGCTTTGAATACTTTAGGGCTTCTTCATTCCTCCCTAACGCAAGTAAACTATGTCCGACATTGCTATAGCTTGTTCCGGTCTCTTGGTGCTCTTCTCCCAGCTCTTTCTCATTAATCTCCAACGCTTGCTTCAAATAGTCCAGAGCCTCTTCACTTCTCCCTAGCATCAACAAACTACGGCCAACCTTATTATAGCTTGCTCCCGTCTCTGGATGCTCTTCTCCCAGCTCTTTTTTATTAATCTCCAACGCTTTCTGGAAATATTCAAAGGATTTTTCGTACTTCCTCTGAGCATGAAAGCTACTTCCAACATTGGTATAGCATTCTCCTGTCTTTGTGTGCTCTTCTCCTAGCGTCTTTTTATAAATCTCTAACGCTTTCTGGAAATATCCCTGAGCTTCTAAATTCCTTCCGAGATTGCATAAATCATGACCCCTTTTATTGTAGCTTGCTCCTGACGATCGATCATCACCGCTGTGAATTGAGTAACTCCTCAAAGTAGGATTATTTGCTGGGTGCTGATTCATGACATGAAACCGTTTGAAGATTATCTTATTAGAAAACCAAAAAAGTTTTTGTTGTTGAGGTATCGCTCGCAGAAATCCCGTTCTAAAAAAAATACTCATTTGCCCTCCGATTAAGTATGGAGAGGAACTATACAAACAAGCTTCAAAAAAGAACAGATACTTAAAGTTATTTGTTTGGATTTACCGTTGTTGGTATGATCTCATTCGAAAAAAGGATAGATCATGGCGGCAGAAACCAATCGCACCAACACTAATACCGAGGCCTGGGTTGATTACTGCATGGGCAGGGTTGCAATATCTCTCGAGAAGGTCAATGAGCTGCTAAAGACTCCCGCCATTTCAAAGTATGTTACCTCAAACTTAAATAATCTTGTTTGGGCAACCCCGCTTTTCGCAGCGCAGCTAGCGCCCAGAGTTTTTACGGGTTGTTTCTTGGCAGGAAGCTTCACAGGTCTTTTTTCCTACGGAACAATGATGAAGATTTTTGAACAAGTTGATGTTCTTTTAAGTGGCGGTGATGTCAAAAATACCAACTTTAAAATCTCAGTGATTTTTGCATTGATGGTCGTTCATACAATCTCACCGATCCCTTTTCCGTCGCTGCCCCGTTTTTATGCAGGCGCGGCAGGCCTTGCCATAGGCATCAAAGCCAGCACCTGGATCCCTGATCAACAGGCCAAATCTTTTGCAAAGAGTTGCGACCGGTTCCTCCCCCTTCCAAAATTTAAGAAGTAGCTCTTTACAAATCTCGTGAATATGCGATATGCTCGGGTAAGGTATGCACGACATCTCGCACGATTGGATCAAACTCGTTGAAAAAGCTCTTTTAAAGGTTCAGCAGCTCCCTGCCCTCGAAGAACATTTTCCTTTTCCCTGGGAAACAGCTAGCGAGGCGCTTAAAAGTACGCTCGGCCTGTCACATCTGTCTTTATCCAGCTCGCGCGCTATCTGGAAAGGACACCATGAATTTCTGCAAGGAATGGGGGACCAGCCCTCCGTTGTCGCCATTGAGCTTGCCCCGATTGAAGGGTCTCTTTTTTTCATTTTGCCTCTAGCCGATGTCACAGAACTCACCTCTAATGCACTCAGCACAGAAGAAAAAGAGGCATTCACCGGAGCCAAGCTAAAAACAGGATTTTACCATTTCCTTCTACTAAAGGTTTTGGACACCTTAGATCATCAAAAAATCTTTAAAGAAGTTTCTCTTCATCTGCTCCCCTATACTTCCTTTCCTCAGGAAAGCGGTTTTTGTGTTGATCTTGCTTGCGTGCTTGGTTCAAGAACATTGCAGGGACGCCTCGTCTGCCCCCAATCTTTCTTAAGTGCTTTTAAAGCCCACCAGCCTCTGCAAAAAATGACCCTTCTTTCTCTGGGAGACGCAGCCATTGATCTGACTTTAAGATGCGAAATCGGCCATACGGCCCTTAAATCAGAAGAATGGGACGCCATCCAGGTCGGCGACTTTTTAATGCTTGATCGATGCTCGTTTGATGCGGCAGATGGAAAAGGCTCCCTTACAGTCTCATTAGGAGAGACGCCTCTCTTTATGGCCCGCTTTAAACCCGACGGCTTAAAAGTGATGGATTATGCTTTTTATCAAGAAGCCTCGGAGCTTCCTGCAGAAGAGCCTACAACTGATTTACTCCTCACCGCTGAAATGGGGCGACTGAATATCTCCCTAAATCAGCTTTTAAGGCTGCAAACCGGCTCTCATCTAGATCTGCCCATGCGGCCCGAGCAGGGAGTCGATATCACGCTTGGAGGCAAAAAGATCGCCCAAGCAGAGCTCATTAAACTGGGTGAAACGTCCGGCCTTCGCATCCTAGATATTGAACGATAGTTATGCCTGATTCTGAATTCCACAAACAACCCACCCTGTCTGAGATGAGGCTAGAAACAAAAATTCCGGAAGCCCCTCCAACCATTCCTGAAAAAATTGGACCATATAAAATTGAATCGCTTTTAAACCGCGGCGGGATGAGCCTTCTCTATCTCGGAACCCATCCTCAAACGCGCGCGCTTATTGTTGTCAAAGTCCTCTCGCCCCAGTTTGTGAAAAATTCTGAAATGGTCTCACAATTTTTACGAGAATCAAAAATCATCGGGCTTACCAACCATCCCAACATTGTTAAACTCTATGGGGAAGGGGAATGGGAAGGAGGGCTCTATATCGCCATGGAATTCATCCGAGGCGTTTCCCTCCGGCAATTTATCGAACAGCATTCCCTGTCGATGAAAAAATCGATCGAAATTTTGATGCAAGTCGCCTATGCGCTGGCCCATCTCCACTCCCACGGCGTGATCCATGGAGACTTGAAGCCGGAAAACATCTTAATGACAGAAGACGGCGAGGTTAAAGTCATCGACTTTGGAATCTCACGCCTTCATGAAGAAGTTAAAAAGGGAAAAGGCAAAAGCTCTCGCATTATAGGAACGCCTACCTACATGAGCCCCGAGCAAAAAGAAGACCCCTCTTCTGTCTCTTTTGCCTCTGACATCTACGCTCTCGGAATCATCGCCTATGAGCTCTTCATCGGAAAACTCAGTTTTGGGGTGATCCACCTCTCTCAAGTTCCAAAAGGACTCCGCCTCATTTTAGAAAAAGCGCTCGCCGTCTCAATCGAAGAAAGATATTCAAACGTGATGCAGTTTATTTCCGACCTATCTAACTATTTAAAATCAGGCGGAATCGAAAAAGACCGGCCCGGCACTGACCAAATCAAAGAGATCTTAGAGTCGATTCAAAAAGCAGACTTAGCCCTTTCCCCTCTCACCATTGCAACAACACCCCACTATGAAGGAGCGCTCTCCCGTCTCAAAGTCCTCGGACAGACAAATCCTTACTTCGATACCTTTAAATTTCCTGACGGATCGTACGGATTTATTTTTGCAGAACCTCTAACTGCCAGCCTCGAGACCTCGATTTACTTAAGCAACCTGCGCGGCATGATTCGCGCAACAGCCGCATCGAGTGAACGGTTCATGTTTCTTCCCTTCCTGATTGCGCTCCAAAGGCTGATCCAACTCGATCCTCTAAGACAAAAATATGCGCTCTCTTTTCTGATTTTGAGCCCCGGCCGCGATGAGCTTCAATTCCTCTCCTGCGGAATGGGATCCCTCCTTCACCTCTCTTCGGGGAGTCCCAAAGCCCGCAAGCTCCAAAATCAAAATCCCGTTCTGGGCTCTGATAACAGAACAGAGTGGGATATTACAATCGATGGATGGAATGTCGGGGATATTTTAGTAGTCCACACACTTCCCCTAGCCTCCGACACTTTAGTCCAAGAGACTCTAGAAAACATTGCCCTCCAATCGCCTCAAAGCCAAGCCGATCATCTGATCAAGAAAGCAGTCTCCTCCCTTGCAGAGAAAAAGCCTTTTGCTCTTGTCTCCCTGCACCGGATTGGATAGATCTATATAGGTTTTTTCCTAGCGCAAAACTCGATTACGGCAGTGTCATTATATTGGTCAGGTCTACGGCGACATTGCAGAACCTCGAAAAATGTAGATTTCAGAAGCTGTCGGACTATTTCTTCGCTATGGATAAACCAAGCTCCATCCATCTGCCAAGTGTATTCACTTTTACCTCCACGTACTACAAAGGAGCCGAGCAAAATACCATTTTTATCATCTAAAGCCCCATGAATTTTACCCCATAGTTCTTTCAACTGAACAGGATTGCAATACGGCAGCACATCTGTTACAAT
>JBGPMV010000021.1:0-14344 GCA_041487155.1 Rhabdochlamydiaceae bacterium | reverse complement strand
CATCCGCACTCTCTTTTCTGAAACAAATGTCAGCCAAGATTCTTTGAAGAAAATCGCAGACATCTGCCGCGAAAAAGGCGTTCCCGTTGAAATTTCAACAGAGTCCCTCTTTTCAGATACGCTTGCCGACTCTCATTCGAATCCCCTCACCTATGAAGAAATGATGAAACACAACGTCATGCTCCTCCATGAAGCCTGGAGCCGTCCATGAATGCTCTTGACGTCGAGCAGCTCAGCGTCAGTTACGATCAAACAGCCGTTTTATGGGATATTTCCTTTTCTCTGCCTCAAGCATCCTTCATCGGGATCATCGGACCCAATGGCGCCGGAAAAAGCACTCTCTTAAAAGCTTTATTGGGGCTCACTCCTCCGCTGTCCGGAACCGTTCGCTTTTTTGGGCTGCCTTTAGAAAGCGTCAGACAAAAAGTTGCCTATGTCCCTCAAAGATCTTCGGTCGATTGGGACTTTCCCCTAACAGCGTATGATCTTGTGATGATGGGCAGGTTCAGCCGAATGGGGCTTATGAAAAGAGCCTCAAAAGCCGATGGAGAAGCGGTTTTAAATGCGCTGAAAGCCGTCGAGATGGAAGAGCTCTCCCACCGCCAAATCGGCCGGCTCTCCGGCGGGCAGCAGCAAAGACTGTTCATCGCCAGAGCTCTTGTCCAAGACGCCGATCTCTTTTTACTGGACGAGCCTTTTGCAGGGATTGACTTAGCAACAGAAAAAACACTTCTCAATCTTTTTGCACAACTAAAAGCTCAGGGAAAAACCATTATCATGGTGCACCATGATCTCATCACTGCCCAGAAAGTGTTTGACTGGCTAGTTCTTCTCAACACCTGCCTTATCGCAGCAGGGCCGACAAATGAAGTTCTAACCTCGCAGAACCTTGCAAAAACCTATGGGCAGGGATCCCGCCTTCTGGATGAAGCAGTGCTCCTAGCCCAGAACCAAACATCGGGAATTTTGTGATCGATTTCTTCACCAGCCCTGTGGTTCGCACATCGATGCTGGGAACTCTTTGCATGGCTATTTCATCTTCGCTGGTGGGCAGCATTGTCCTCCTAAAGCGGCGCAGTTTGATCGGAGAAACGCTTTCTCATGCTGCATTTCCCGGAATCTTGGTCGGAATTTTTATCTTATCTCTCACAGCTTCCCATTTTTCCGAATGGATGTTTTTAGCGATGACTCTAGGAGGATTTGTTTTTTCATTGCTCGGCCTGCAGTGCGTCCACTGGATGGAATCACGCTACAGCGTGAAATCGGATTCAGCGCTCACTTTTATTCTTGCCTCTTTCATGGGCTGGGGAATTTTGCTGGCCAGCATCTTACAAAAATCGTACCCCATGGGCTACCGGCAATCGTTGCTCTACCTCTATGGTCAAGCCGCAACTATGACCGCCGGCCAAGCCATGCTCTATGGAAGTTTCGCCTCACTTCTCACCATCTTCCTCCTGCTTTTTTATCCTCGCCTCAAATTAATCCACTTTGATGAAACATTCGCCCGCTCTCTAGGGCTGCGCTACAAACCTTTGGAAATCGCGACGTTTCTCCTGATCGTTACCGCAATAATTTTAGGTATCCGAAGCGTAGGTGTTGTCCTCATGGCGGGGATGTTGATCGGACCTCCCGTTGCCGCAAAACCGTGGTCGCGCAAGTTTTCAACACTGCTCATCCTTTCAAGCCTCTTTGGCCTTGCCTCCGCGCTCATCGGAAATCTTCTTTCCTATAAACTTTCATCCAATCAATTTTCTTTACCGACAGGGCCCATGATTTTACTCTCCTCTTCCTGCCTTTGCATCTTAAGTCTTTTAATCGCTCCACGTACCGGGCTTCTCATCCGCCTCATTCGCATGCAAACCTTCCGCTTCAAATGCAAACTGGAAAACGGAGTGAAGCTGATTTGGAAAAAACCCGACCTCAAAACAGAACTCTCCCCGTTGATTAAATTCTCCATGCGGCTCAAGGGATGGATCACTCAAGAAGGAGCGCTCACACCCAAAGGAGAAGCGGCCGCACAAAAAATCGTGAGGCTGCATCGGCTTTGGGAAGTCTATCTCGTGGAATATCTCGGCCAAAATGTCGAAAAAGTGCACCGCTCCGCTGAAGAGCTCGAGCATCTTTTCTCCCCCGCCCTAGAAAAACAGCTTACCCTTCTTCTCAACGACCCTGTAAAAGATCCCCATCATCAACCCATCCCTCCCCGGAGAGAATTATGAATCCCTACTGGGGCGTAAACTTCTTTGAATTCTTCGCCGTCCTCTTCAAAAGAATCACAGGCCAGATTCCCCTTTCCGGACTCCCCTCCGATGAAGTTCAACTCCTCGTTCTTATTGCGATCTCTATTTCAACAGGACTCTTAGGAACATTCTTAACACTCCGAAAAATGACAATGCTTGCAAACTCTTTATCCCACACAACTCTTTTGGGAATTGTGATCTGCTTTCTTTTGACGCGGCAAGCCGTCGATTTAGACTTAAACGTTCCCCTTCTCATTTTGGCAAGCGTGATTTCAGCCTTCTTGACGGTCCTATTTACCGAAGGCGTTCGCCACTTCTTTAAACTGCAAGAAGATGCCGCCATCGGCCTTGTCTTCACAACCCTCTTTGCGCTGGGCATTCTCTTAGTTACGCTCTACACCCGCAGCAGCCATATCGGAGTTGAGGTGATCACCGGAAATATCGACGCGCTGGGCCGCACGGACATTTTATATGCAGGAGCCGCCGCCCTGTTAAACCTTGGCTTAACACTTCTGGCCTATAGACCCTGGGCTCTTTCCGCCTTTGATCCGCAGCTTGCCGCCTCGTCTGGCCTTAAAGTCACCGGGTACCATTACCTTCAAATGGCCCTCACTGCTCTAACCCTTGTCGTCTCCATCCGCGCTGTCGGAGTCCTTCTCGTGCTGGCCTTCTTAACCGGCCCTACTCTGATCGCCCGCCACTACTCTCATCGACTGCCCTCTCTACTTGCTCTGACAGTCGCAATCGGCATCGGCTTTTCGCTGATCGGCGTTGCCCTTTCACGGCACCTCTTATCTATCCACCACCTCCCCCTTTCAACAGGAGGATTGATTGTCACCCTTCTCTCGCTCGGTTATTTTCTTTCTGCCGCATTGACTTTTAGACGGTCCCGAGGTTTAATAGCTAAGAACCCAAAATAGAGAAAAAAAACGGATGATGTTTTTAAATATCTTTTATCTTGTTCTAGCGATTCTAGGCCTGAGTTTTTTAATTTTTATTCATGAGCTAGGACATTATTTTGTCGCTCGAAGAAACGGCATCCGCGTTGAAGTTTTTTCCATCGGGTTCGGCCCCGCTTTCCATCATTGGGACGTCAATGGAGTCAAATGGCAGCTCTGCATCCTCCCTTTTGGCGGCTATGTCAAAATGGCCGGCATGGAGAAAAAAGACGGCCTCGAACCTCATCAGATCCCCGATGGCTTTTATGGCAAAACCCCTTTTCAACGGATTAAAGTAGCGCTCGCAGGCCCTATTACGAACATTATTTTTGCCTTCGTTGCTTTCACCATCATTTGGATGGCAGGCGGCCAAGACAAACCGTTCCAGCAGCTCACCCATATCGTTGGATATGTCGACCCAAATTCTGCCCTCAAATCCTCCGATATCAATCCGGGAGATGTTTTTAGCGCCCTCAATGGAAAAACCTACGACGGCTATCCCGATCTCATGACCAAATTAGCCCTCAGCGACCAAGAAAATATCCTCCAAGGAGACCATCTTAATTACTGGACAGGGGCTAAAGAGCCTTTTACGGCAACCCTGCCCAAAGCAGCTTCTCCAATCGCACGGATGGATCAATTTGGAATTGCCTTCGCTCAATATCTAATTTTTAACGACTATTCTTCTCCTGCTGCCCCCCTTAAAGATAGCGGCATCGAAAAAGGAGACCGGGTTCTTTGGATCGATGGATCGCTGATTTTTTCCCAGCCGCAGATGTCAACCTTGATCAATGAATCGACATCTCTTCTCACCCTTCAAAGAGGAAATACCTATTTTCAGATCAAAGTCCCCCGCCTCAAAATTAATGATCTTCGCCTCTCTCAGAACTTTAAAGATGAGCTAGACGACTGGAGGCATGCCGCCGACCTTTCAGGAAAGCTCTCTGATTTGTACTTCATCCCGTACCAAATCAGTTCCTCCAACCTCATTGAAGATGCTCTCTCCTTTTTTAACTCCAATGCCGAAGAAGTCTCCCCGATGGATGACCTCGCAGAAAAGGTGCAGTCCGGCGACCGCATTGTCGCAGTCAGCGGCGCTCCTGTCCAAAACGTCTTCGACCTGTTTAAACTCTTGCAAGAAAGATCTGCGCTCGTTATTGTTCAGAAAAAATCTCCCGCCGCCACCACGCCTTGGCATGAAGCCGATGCATCTTTTGAGTCGTCTTTTGAAACAGCTTCTCTTTCAAAAATTATCTTGTCGATCGGGACCCCAATTCTGCTGACTCAAGTCGATAACTTACAACTTTTAAAGCCCATCCGCTTAAAACCTCTATCAGAGCTCGATCTGGACGCCAAAACACGGGCTAAAATGACAGCTCAATATGAAGCGTATAAAAAAGAAATCGAGAAGATCGAAGATCCTGAGCAGCGTGATCTGAACCTTCAAAATTTAGAGCAAAGCCAGAAAAGGCTGATGCTAGGCGCCCATCTTGCAGACCGCACTGTCTCCTTCAACCCGCCTCCCGCTACACAGTTTATAAAAGTCTTGCAAAACACATGGAAAACCCTCACGAGCCTCTTCTCCGGAGCTATGCCTGCAAAATACATGAGCGGCCCTGTCGGAATCGTCCAGGCTCTGCAAAATAGTTGGTCTCATGGAATACTGGATGCGCTCTATTGGCTTGGGTTTGTCAGCCTCAACCTAGCGATCTTAAACCTTCTGCCAATCCCCGTCTTTGATGGCGGACATGTTCTCTTTTCCGTGATTGAAATCTTTAAAGGGAAACCGATCCGCGCCAAAACGATGGAACGGTGGATCATCCCCTTCGTGATTCTACTCGTCCTCTTCTTTATCTATCTGACGTACCAAGATATTTTAAGACTGTTTCACAATCTATTTTGAAACTCGCAGCGTGAGTAGTGAATCCCTTTATGAACACGACAACAGACTCTCCTTCTCCCGTATTTATTGCCATGGCATTGCTTGACAAATATAGTGAAGAGGAGCACGCATGATTTTTAAAATCAAGGATAACAATGACAACTCCTCCTTCTGAAAGAACTAATAAAACACATGACTTTATTCCAGTAGAAGGGCGCACTATTGAAGAACCAACCGACCCGTTGCATTTTCCTCGTATGATTGAAGAAGAAATACAGTATAGCTCGCATCAGCGAGAAACAAAAACAAGTCAGTTGACACCAGCAGTCCAAGTACTCGCACGTACTTTTATCCGGGATCATGTCGATCTAGAAACCTTAATCCTTGAAGCTAGAAATAGAGCTTCTTCAGTAGGTCAAAAGAATCCGAGCAAGGAAGAGGTAGCTAAAAATAGACAGCTACAACAAGAAATCAAAACAAAAATACAAGACTTGGAAAAGCGCTATAGTGCACATGGTTTTGAATCCATGTTTATAGATAGTGTATCATCAGCATTCGATGAAAATGAGCTAGAAATAAAATTTTTTATAGAAAAATCTCAAACATGCTTCATAAATAAGCTCGCTTACTTAGAAGAGGTTAAGCAGTTTATTGAACAGGAAAAAATCAGAATATTAAAGGAATTTTATCCTCATTATCTAGATCTGGGCATTGATCCTGAGACCATTACATTTAATGTTGAACTTGTTAAGGGTGAAACGCACAATCATGGAAAGATTCCTGCTTACATTCAATTTTCCATTAACGGCAATCAGCTTTTCAAAATTGTTTATAAACCAAGAAGTGCAGCTATTGATTGGGCTGTGATTCATACATTTGACCGAATTAACAGTCTTAATGACAAGCATAAATCTTCCAAATCTTCCGATCCAATTCTCCCAGTTTATAAAATCTTAAATTTCGATAACCGAAGCTTATGGGAATATATTGAAGGTGACGATATCAAACTTGAACAATCGGTTGGGGATTTTATAAGGCGAAAACCGGAAAATGACCGCTGGCTAAAAGCAAGACAAACCTTGAATCGAATGGATGCTATTCTTACTCAAATGGGAATCAGTGACTTACATAAAGAGAATGTAAAAGTTAGAAACTTAGCTGGAGAAGATGTAAAACTTTTTCCAATCGACCTTGAAAATCGCCGTATAGGTGCACCTACTCAATTAGGAGGTCGTCCTAAAGAAGTTAATTTAACCTCGCAAGAAAATACAGCTATCCTAGATATTTTTGAGCCTCTGGCAGCAAATGCTCCTTGCAGATATCTTCCTCTTGGGACTCAAGCTATGGCTGGATTAATCACAGATTACAAATCAATTGATGACCTATTGGGTCAACTTGTCGACCAATTTCTATCAGATAAATTTTTAGTTGTTCTACAATCCACGCAATTAAAGCGTTTACTAATAAAAAGTGTGCTTAACCACGATATTCCTTACTTTACTGAATGGCATGGCATTCTGTATTATGGTTTACCTGGTGAAGGGAATATGATTGCTCGAAAGGAGGTGTAGATATGCCAGCTGTAAGCCGTGAAGAAGGAGATAAAATCTATTTTAGAATCCTTGAAATAAGAGATGAGGTTGCCATTAAGGTAAAGGAAAAAGCCCGGCAAGTGGAGCAAGTAACCGATCCTTTTTGGGATTCAGCCCCGTTGGTTAAGGAGGCTTACAAAGAGTTTGGGGAAAAGGTTCACAATGAATACGACGATACACCTCATAAGGTTCTTGCTGAACTCTTTCTATCGTCAAGTAAACTTTACTTTTATTCCAGGAATAAGTTACAGGGAGAAGTTTGTCAAATCCTACAGGAGAAAAGTCCAGAAGCAACGCTTTGAGGCTGAGGCCCTTCGTTGGAATGAAAGATCTCATTCGTACACGATTGCTCGAAAGGAGGTATAGATATGTCCGCTATAAGCCGGGAACAAGGTGATATATTTTATCATAGAATCATTGAAATAAGAGATGAGGTTGCTGTAAGTGTGAAGGAAAAAGCCCGTCAAGTGGATCATGTAACTAGACCTTATAGGGAAGCAAGTGCGTTGATTGAAGAGGCCTATAAAGAGTTTGGGGAGAAGGTTCACAATGAATATGTTGGCACACCCTGCGAAAATCTTGCCGAACTCTTTCTTTCGTCAAGCGAACTGTATTTTTTTTCTAGTCGCAAATTACAGGGAGAAGTGTGTCAAATCCTACAGGAGAAAAGTCCAGAAGCTACGCTTTGAGGCTGGGGCCTTTCGGTTGAATGAAGGATCTTATTCGCACATGGCTGATCCTCTTCTTTATTTATCTGACGTACCAAGATATTTTAAGACTGTTTCACAACCTATTTTGAAGCTCGCAGCGCGAGTAGTGAATCCCTTTATGAAACACGACAACGGATTCCCCTGCTCCCTCTTCGGTGACAACATCTCCCTCTTCGGTGACAACATTGACTATTCCAGAATATTCGTGGAAAACGGTAATCTTGCGATTAAATAAATACGCCATTAATCCGATTTCTTGCGTCGAAAAATAGTAATCTTTCTCTTGAACGCCTGCTACATAGGCTTTTAATACTTCTGGATTTTCGATGCATTGGCGGTAGCACTCGCTCCTTTCTTCATCGATCCGATTCAATTCATTTTGATTCTCTTTAATTGCTTTCCCAGTGTCATCTTCAATAATCGATAGAGTGATTTCTTCTAAAGCTTCTCGCATTTTTGCATGTGCAAAAGCGTGATCTACTAGCTGGTTCACGAGCGCTCCATTTGTGATGCTCTTTCGCACTTCTTCCCCAAAAACCAACTCTCGAAGCTTGAGTTGTACTTTCTCAATGCCAAGCGCATCATCAAACAGCTCTTCCTGCTTCTCTTTAAGTTTCTTTTCTCTGGTTTCTAATTGTTTAAGCCCTTCGTTTAAGTCGCTGATGAGCTCCTTTTTAAAGACAAGCTTTGAGTAGTGTCCGGGATCTGGGCTTAAGTAATCTTTCACAAAATGGACCATCCACTCTTTCCATTTTTCACTGAATCCTGCGTCGTTTAACTTGTCCTGCAATGCTATGACATAGAGCTCTCGCGCATCATCTTTAAAGTAACTTCTGTTCTTTTTTTCACCTAGGACAGCATGGAGGGCGCAGGCGCCATCCCCTACCGTTGAGGCAATGTAATATTCCTGACCTGCATATTCAAATTTAGATCCTTCCCCCAACGACCTGTCGAAAAATTTATCTCCTATACAAGTAAAATCAAACTTTTGATCTTTATAGAGCACCCCTAAAACACTCAGCACCACAGCACTCACGACGGAGGCTGCAAAAGGTACTGTGAAAGAAATCCTTCCGTTCCAAATAGTGATTGCCACGGCAGAAGTTACGGAGAGTGCGCTTCCTGCAAGCATCCACTTGCCGACATTGATGGTAGGGTTTATTGCCTGCGGCGGAATGTAAGGCGATGACGTGGCGTTCGTTACCATAATCCATCCACGGTAACACATTAAATGCTTTTTATTGCTGTTAAGTTATTATTTTAATTCAGATCGGTTGACTCCTAGAAGTGATTGACCTACAATAGGAGAACCCATATGACAGCGTACGATCGGAAACGGATTCGAAATTTCTCTATTATTGCCCATATCGACCATGGAAAATCGACCATCGCCGATCGCCTGCTTCAACTCACCGGCACGGTTCCGGATCGAGAAATGGAAGAGCAAGTGCTCGACAAGATGGACCTTGAGCGGGAACGAGGCATCACAATTAAAGCCCACCCCGTGACGATGGTGTACAAGGCAGACGATGGAGAAATCTACCAGATCAACTTCATCGATACACCGGGGCACGTCGATTTTTCGTATGAAGTTTCTAGGTCGCTTTCGGCCTGTGAAGGGGCGCTGCTTGTTGTCGACGCAGTTCAAGGCGTTCAAGCGCAAACGCTCGCCAACGTCCATCTTGCCATCGATCGCAACTTGGAAATCCTTCCTGTCATCAATAAAATCGATCTCCCTTCGGCAGATCCGGAGTCGGTCAGAAAACAGATCGAAGACGTAATCGGCATCGACTCTAGCCATGCTATTCTCTGCTCTGCAAAAATGGGTATTGGAATAAAAGAGATTTTAGAAAGCATCCTCGTTCTCGTTCCTCCTCCCAAAGAGCCGACGGACGATCTTTTAAGAGCCCTCATTTTTGACTCACACTACGACACGTACCGCGGAGTGATGGTCTATGTCCGCGTGATCAGCGGAGAGATCACCAAGAAAACGCTTGTCACTATGATGTCATCCGGCAAAGGGTTTGAAGTGTTAGAAGTCGGAATTTTTACCCCCAATGCGACAGTTGTTGAAAAACTCCGCCCCGGCGAAGTCGGTTACGTGATCGCTAACATTAAAAATACGGCCGACGTCAAAATCGGCGATACACTGACCTCGACAAGGGCGCCCGCAGACGAGCCTCTTCCCGGATTCCGCGTGATTGCGCCGGTTGTTTTTGCAGGGATCTATCCTGTCGATTCGAGTGATTTTGAAACGCTGCGCGATGCGCTCAGCAAACTCCAGCTCAACGACTCGGCACTCTACGTCGAGCAAGAGAGCAGCATGGCGCTCGGCTTTGGATTCCGTTGCGGATTCTTAGGACTTCTGCACCTTGAAATTGTCTTTGAGCGTCTTCAAAGACACTTCCACCTCGATATCATTACAACAGCTCCCTCTGTCGTGTATAAATTTTCTCTCACGAATGGAGAGCTTGTCTCCATCGACAACGTCGCGCATTATCCTGATCCGGCCCAGATTGATTTTGTCGAAGAGCCGTGGGTCAAATGCCATATCATGGCTCCTGCCGAATATTTAGGCGCGATTATGAGCCTAGGGATGGATAAGCGGGGAAGGCTTGACAAAACAGAAACGATTGACGCCACACGGCTTCTTCTCACCTACATTCTCCCCCTTAACGAGATCATCACCGATTTTAATGACAAACTCAAATCGGTCACGCGCGGCTATGGATCTTTTGATTATGAGTTTGACTGCTACCAAAAGAGCGACATCATTAAGCTCGAAGTCCGCGTGAATGAAGAGCCCGTCGATGCATTCTCATGCCTTGTCCACCGCAGTAAAGCAGAATCCCGCGGAAGAGCGATCTGTAAAAAGCTTGTCGAAGTGATCCCTATGCAGCAGTTTAAAGTTCCGGTACAAGCCGCGATCGGCGGAAAAGTCATTGCCCGCGAAACGATTCGGGCGATTACGAAAAACGTCACTGCAAAATGTTACGGCGGAGATATTACCCGGAAAAGAAAGCTGTGGGAAAAGCAGAAAGAAGGAAAGAAACGGATGAAAGAGATTGGGAAAGTTAATATTCCCCAATCTGCTTTCATGGAAGTGCTTAAGGCAACTGAGTAATTTTCAAAATCTCAATTCTTTCACGAGGCCTGCCGCCTTGGCTGCCGAAGCTTTCAATCTTCTTAACGACATCATATCCTGCAGTCACTTGACCGAAGATCGTGTGTTTCATGTTCAGCCAATCTGTTGCAACCGTTGTGATAAAAAACTGGCTTCCATTGGTGTTAGGACCACTGTTTGCCATCGCTAAATATCCGGCCTTGTCAAATTTAACTGCGTTCTTGCACTCGTCTGCAAAGGCTCCGCCCCAGATCGACTTGCCGCCGGTTCCATCTCCTTTCGGATCTCCCCCTTGAATCATAAATCTTGGGATGACGCGGTGGAAAATCGTTCCGTTATAATAGTTACTCTCTGCTAGTTTCAGAAAGTTATCACATGCTTTCGGTGCGACATCCGGAAAGAGCGTCACCTCAAAACTTCCTACATTGGTTTCAATTCTAACAACAGGTTTCTTCATTGGGTTCTCCTCTGTAAATACAGGCGTTGTAAATAAAAGACACAGTGCTGCGATCCATTTCATAGTTCACTCCTTTTTTAAATCCATTGTGTATGGAAAAATTGTCCTCTCGGCTGATCGATCCTCTCATAGGTATGCGCGCCGAAAAAATCCCTCTGCGCTTGGATGAGATTGGCAGGCAGGTTCGCTGTTCTAAACCCATCAAAAAATGTCAGGGCAGAGGCCAGCGTCGGTATCGGAATGCCCCCTAAAGCTGCAGCTGCCACCGTCTCTCTCCATTTCGGAGCCGATCTAGTTATTTCATCTTTGAAGAAAGGATCTAGCAGCAAGGAAGGAAGCGATTTATTTTTTGCATAAGCTTTCTGAATTTCCCCTAAAAATTGGCTTCTGATAATGCAGCCGCCTCGCCAAAGAAGAGCAATCGTGCCGTAATCGAGATTCCAGTTCATTTCTTTGGCAGCGGCCTGCATCAGCATGAACCCTTGGGTGTAGCTGACAATTTTTGAAGCATAGAGCGCCGCCTCAATTTGCGAGGCTTCTAATTTTACCGATTTTTTAGGCAAGTGATACACTTTTGACGCTTCGACTCTTTCTGATTTAAGCGATGAAAGATACCTGGCAAAGACCGACTCTGCAATCAGCGTCACAGGAATGCCGAGCTCTAAAGCATTAATTCCGGTCCATTTCCCCGTTCCCTTTTGTCCGGCCACATCTAAGATTTTATCGAGAAGAAGTTTTCCATCCGAATCCCGTTTTTCAAAGATTTGCGCCGTGATTTCAATCAGGTAGCTTTTAAGCTCCCCCTGATTCCACTTTGAAAAAATAGAAGCCATGTCGGTTGCCCCTGCCAGATCTCGGAGCAAATGATACGCTTCGGCAATCAGCTGCATATCACCATATTCGATCCCATTATGCACCATCTTGACATAGTGGCCAGCGCCCCCTTCTCCCACCCAGTCGCAGCAAGGCGATCCGTCTTCTGCTTTGGCTGCAATCGCTTGAAAAATCGGCTTCAGGTAAGGCCATGCGGCTTTACTTCCCCCCGGCATGATCGACGGACCAAAACGGGCTCCTTCTTCTCCCCCTGAAACACCGACGCCCAAAAACAACATCCCTTTTTCTTCCAGCTCTTTCATCCGTCTTTCCGTATCGAGGTAAAGACTATTTCCGCCGTCGATTAAAATATCTCCTTTTTCAAGGAAAGGAAGGCACTCCTCAATCAAATCATCGACCGCAGATCCGGCCTTGACCATCAACATGACTTTGCGAGGACGCTTCAATTTTTTTAAAAAATCCCCTAGAGAATGGGCTCCTATCACCTGCGTGCCCTTCGCAGGCCCTTTCAAAAAATCATCCACCTTAGAAACAGTGCGGTTAAAGACAGCGACCTTATAGCCATGGTCATTTAAATTTAAAACAAGATTTTGCCCCATCACTGCCAGGCCGATTAAACCGATATCTGCTTCCATTGATTCCCCTTTCTCTGTAAAATAGCTCTCCTGTCCTCGTAGCTCAGGTGGATAGAGCGGTCGCCTCCTAAGCGGCAGGTCGCGCGTTCAACTCGCGCCGAGGACGAATTTTCTACTATAACATCCTCTAGAAAAAGAATCAAAAGAACCTATTAAAATAACTGATCCATTGTCAACTGTTGGTCGACCAGGCCGATGTAATGTTCATTTTTTATGGCTCCAAAAGGCGTAATGAGTGTTAAAAAAATTGTTTTCTTTGTGCCCGTCACTTTCTGAAAGACCTCTTTCTTACGTTCGAGTTGCTCTGCATATTCACGATCTATCACAAATTCCGAGTTGCAGAATTTGATTTCACAAAGGTTAATGCAATCATCTGCTCGATCAATCAGAAGATCTATTTCTGCGCCTCTTCCGGGATGTTTTTTTGTAGCAGAATAATGCCAATGACTCTCTTCCGTAGCCACTCCTGCGATTCCAAGCGCGCTCTTGATTTTATCTACATGCTTAAGACAAATGTTTTCAAAAGCATGGCCTGCCCATTCATGATAGGCGGGTGTCTTACTTAACTTATTCCAAGGATGTAACCCGGAACTTCGTAAAATGCTGGATTTCATTTTCTCAATCCATGTGAGGTAGAAAAAGGTATATTCATCGATCAACCTAATTTTACGGTCTCTAATCTCTTTTCCAAAAGCGGGCATTTGAATAATAAATCCTGATTCTTCAAGCTCTTCCAGCGCTTCAGAAATGCGCCCTCCTTGCTGGAATTCGGTTTCCTTTAATAGCTCCTCAAGAGAAACACCCTTTCTTCGTTTTGCCAAAGCACGAACGATAGCGATATGTTTTTCAGATTCATCAAAGAGCGATTCATAAAGTTCCGTGAATTCAGAGAATAAAAAACCAAGTTGAGAAAAACATAGCTCATCGATGATTTGCACAGCCGACTTGCCTGGCAGTATATTTACGAGGTATTTGGCAACCCCTCCAACTGACATATACAACTCAATCAATTGTTTTCTTTTGAGATGAACCCCTTCGCTTGCAAGAAATTGCTCGGCTTCTGAGAGAGAAAAAGGTTGCAGCTTTATTTTTGCGCTCAGCCGGCCATGAAGACCCCCTTTGTCTTTGACCACCTTCTTAATAATCCAAGAGGCTGCCGATCCACAAATAATGAGTAAAACATTCGGATTGCGTGAGAAGTCGTGATTCCACGCATAGTCAAGCGCTTCTAAAAAACCTGATTTTGCAGAGGCAAGCCATGGAAGTTCATCCAGAAACAAGATAAACTTTGTTGCAGGATCTTGCTTTTCAATCACACTTTTTATCTGATCGAAGGCGTCTGCCCAATCCAGGGGTTTATGCAGCTCCGCTTCTGGAAACTGTTTTACCAAGTTATTGTAAAAACGCCTTAATTGCTTTTTTTTAGGGGCTTTTTTGATGCCGGTTACCTCGAAATAAATGCCTTTGTCCTTAAAAAATTCATAGATTAAAAACGTCTTTCCGATACGGCGCCTTCCATACATCGCTAGAAATTCCGCTCTCTTTGAAAGGTAAAGCCTCTCCAGAATTGCTTTTTCCTCTTTTCGTCCAAATATCATTTTTGACCCCATTTTCACTAAGTATATCAAATACAGCATTTAAGGTCAAAAGTTACGGCCGTGTATAGCGATAAACGGCCGAATCATGCTTTTTTTAGAACATATGGCCACTTATCGCGATAAACGGCCGCAACTCACTTTTTTAGCACGATTCCGCCGCCTATCGCTTCATCTCATTCGTTTACAGTAGTTTATATCAGCATTTTTCAACATGACTTGCCTATTCCTCAAGAAAATCATAGAATAGGGTGGGGTAAAATGGCTAAAACCAGAAAAAGAAGAACAAGTAACGTCTGGACAGTTGAAGAAGCAAAAGCAAGGTTTACCGAGCTTG
>JBGPMV010000020.1:0-14458 GCA_041487155.1 Rhabdochlamydiaceae bacterium | reverse complement strand
TCCAGAGATAGATGCCGATATTGAGTGCCATTAAACTGAAGGTGACAATTCTAGCTTTAATCATAGAGCTAAGATTACAGTATCGTTATTTAGACTTGAATTGGCTCTAAAAGTGATCCACCTAATTGTCGAGAGAATTGAGTGCCGTTAGAGCGAAAAGAGAAGCCGACCTTTTGCTCCTCAGCGTCCTTTTTGGGTATTAGAGTGATATCAAACTGGAAATTCATCGGTGTTTTGATCTTATACGTGTCTGGTTCCTGACGAATATAGACTTGAGAAATGACAAGATTTATGGGTTTTTTGAAAGTATGAAAATGTTTAAAGTATTTCCTTTCATCATGATCAAAATCGTAAATAACAAACTCGGCCTCGACATCCGCGCATTCACCTAATGAACAAAGACCTTCGTGCAGAATTGCTTTATTTTGCGATGAAACTCTGCCCGCGACAAAAATTTCATTATTAGAACCACTCATCCATTGAATGCTTTCAATGACGGCTACAATCGAGTCTTTGGCATCAGGGTTTTCAGGATTGGTTACAAAGACATCAGGCTTTAATTCTTTATTGGCAGAAGGGAATGATAGTTTTACAAAATGACCTATTCTGGCAGTGCCAGTTCTTGCCATGTTAGCATCAAAATGATAAGCGTCGCCACCTTCATTACAGACTGCATCGATAATAGAGAAATTTTTCATAGGTTACCTCTTTGGTATTTAGAAGGTTAATCCAAGCGGAAGATTTAAGAAAAGTCAATTTTCTTACAGGCTCAAACTGTAATTTCAATAAATCACAGCTATGAGTTAAGATCTGTCGAAATTTAATTCGAGGAGAACGAATGTCTGCAAAAGGTATCTACCCAATCCAAACGATCTTTCCCAAGGAACAGCTTGGAAAGTATCCAAAATTTCAGTTGCATTTTTTAATAGCTCATCAGTGTTCATCAGCTGAAATCGAGGAGTGCATTCAAAAAATAAAAGGCAAATACAGCCTTATAAATTATTGTTCTGATGATAGCGTCTATAAGCTTACTCCTCTCGCAGTCTGTGTATTAGTCGGCGATTTAAAAACAGCCACGCAATTATTACAGGAAGGGGCAGATCCAACAATAGCTGACATAAAAGGATGGACATCTTTTCATCATGCTGCTCTGACGGGCAACCAAGAGATGGTAAAATTGTTGAAAACTGCAAAAAACGTCAATGAACATGTTTTGGATGAATTAAAAAATAAAAAAGGAGGAAGTTGTCAGGATTTAGAAAATCTTTTAAAGCCCCCGTTTGTCAAAGCAAAAGAAGAAGTCGTCAATTTTAGGCGAGCCGATGGCACCATTTCAATGGGGACTGCGGGAGAGTTTCGGCAAGCAACCCAAGCTCATTATTGCAAGACGGTTGTAGTTAGTAGAGCAGCTTTAGTCGATCAATGGGTTGATCCAATTATTCGCGAATCAACCTTTCCACAGGTGGAAAGGTTTGTTTTTGATCTATATCTAAAGTTTCTTTCAAGCCCGCCAAGGCTTTACTTGGGAAAAGATCCTTCTAATCCGCAGCTGGGTTGGGATGTCTATGTAGATCAAGATCTTGAGCTATATCAAGGCATTACAATCTATGCAGGAGAAGTCATCACACTAGCGGATAAAAAGGGAACGGAAGAAACGGAATACTTGCATGGTAAAATTGATGGTAGGGAATTCAGAAACTTAGGCCCCATGATCAATGATGGGTTCCCTAATTGCATGTTCTATCCGGTTGCTTACAAAGGT
Organism: Rhabdochlamydiaceae bacterium; assembly: GCA_041487155.1. Lineage (GTDB taxonomy): Bacteria > Chlamydiota > Chlamydiia > Chlamydiales > Rhabdochlamydiaceae > PALSA-1444. The sequence goes on along the minus strand of JBGPMV010000020.1, from coordinate 12,696 downwards.
TTTAGTTATAATTTTCTGCTAGCGATACGTCCCATTGTAAAAGGAGAAAAATTATTATGGAATTATGGCGTACGACATGGTGTAAAATTAGATGACCTGCATGTTGAATTGAACAGGCAAGAACTTGAAAATTATGTGAGAGGGAACGCAGTAGAAACTCACTTTAAAGAGTTGGTGAATTTTTTTAATCTTCCGACTAAAAAACAAACGGCGAATTCTTTTCTTAATAACCAATGCCATAGGGAAAGACTGGGCTACTTATTAGAAACACCGACGGCAATGCTCCATCTTGTAACCAAAGGGCTATTCCCTCCATATCTCTGCACAATTCTTTCTCAACCGCCAGAAACATTGAAGAAACTTGGATTTTCGGTAGAGAGCAAAGATCCTCTGTTATTGTTTGCTTACTGCTGTACGGTTATTGAAGAAGCTCTAAAAACATACGCCGAGAATTCTCAAGACCAGCTATTCAATGAGGTCAGTGAGTTTGTATCCCTGTGGAGTCAACAAAAGACGGGAATACATCTCATGAACATTATACAGTTTTTTTCCCTCCACCTAAGACATGAAATTACTTCTTTAGAGCAGTGGAACGAGTTTAAAGCGGAAGTAAATAAATATCTTGATTTTTTAGTATGTCTTGTTGACTTTGGTTCGTACGCCAAGGATGAAAGCGAGGTTGTTACATTTAGGCCCAAGATTAATCATTTTTTTGAAAATTTATCACCGGACATGAAGAAACAAGCTGTGGGGCACCTTAAAGCTTCAGTGGTAGGAGGTGAGCTATCTCCATGGAAAAAGAAAGTCATGGCTGATCTTTCTGAAGATTTTAGTAAAAGGTTAGCATAAAATAACTCCTTGCGGTTCAAAGGTTTTCTTTGGTAAAGTATTTGCCTTAAAGCGTTGGAAAAATGGTTTTTGCTTTGAAAAAATGCTTAAGCCCTTTAAAACAAGCAAATGGAACTCTTTTTTAAGAGTGGGAGGCTAGGTTTTTATGCACTGCCCGTTTTGTAATCATTTCGATTCTAAAGTAACCGATTCTCGTAATGCTGTTGAGCAAAATGCTATTCGACGCAGGAGAGAGTGCTTGAATTGTCAGAAGCGATTTACGACGTTTGAGACGGTTGATTTGACGATTCAAGTGCATAAGAGAGATGGCCGTTATGAAGACTTCCATCAAGATAAGTTAATCAGAGGTCTTGATGCTGCCTGTCGGCATACGAGAATTAGCCACGATCAAGTGTTGACGCTGGCTTCTCAGATCACGGCCGATTTGATGGAAAGGCAAGTCCGTGAGATTGATACGACGGAACTTGGTGAAATTGTAATGAAGCATCTTAAAGAGTTCGATACGATTGCTTACATTCGTTTTGCTTGCGTTTATCGCCGCTTTAAAGTTATGGATGAGCTTATAGATGAGATCCAAAGCATCTCAGAAGAAGAACAAGAGTTAACGAAGGAGGGCTCGCATGCCACTCAAAAAAGCTGATATTGAAAAGTTTCGTAAAAGATTGCTTGAACTGAGGTCCCATTACACCCAGATTGTCAAGAACGTCAACGAAGAAGTCAAAACCCCTGAAGAATCCAAAGGTTACTCTCAGCATCAAGCCGATGAAGGAACCGATGATTTTTACAGGAATGTCAATCTTCAGGTTTCCGATGAAGAGTATAAAATTTTAAGGCAGATCGATCGGGCCCTAGAAAAAATCGATGAGAGTACCTATGGAATCTGCGACATTAGCAATGAAGAAATTCCTATGGCCAGGTTGGAAGCGATCCCGTACGCAACCATGACGGTGAAGGCTCAAGAGATGCTCGAGAAGGGGATGCTTCAATGAAGAGTAAAACTGTATTCCGGCTGCTTTTAGTAGCTCTTGGAATTTTAACAGTCGATATGATTTCTAAGGCATTGACGAACTTCTATATACCTCCCTATGAGCATGCGTCCCGCTTTTTCCCTTTTGGGGGTATTAATGTTTTTCAAGCTTTTGGAATCGATTTTTGCATCCACCATGTTACAAATAAAGGTGTGGCCTGGGGTCTAGGGGGCGGGATTCAAGAGCTTATTTTGCTCGTGCGGATCGTCGTGATTGCAGGCTTAAGTGTTTATTTGATCCGCTCTGTTAAAGCATTTCCTCAAAGATATCCTCTCTTATTGATCATTGCCGGGGGTATTGGGAATATTATCGATTACTTCATTTACGGACATGTGGTTGATATGTTCCATTTTATCTTATGGGGATATTCTTACCCCGTTTTTAACATTGCAGACAGCTCGATCTTTTTTGGAATTATCACACTACTCTTCAAAAGCTGGAAAAAAACCAGCAGGCACGATGCTCCAAGCGAAATCCCCTCCTAAAAAGTTTTCTGTCTCTAAGTGGCTTAAGACACAAGTTCTGCTGGATAGCAGTGAGATGAAGGCTTGTCTTGAGGCACTGGGTTCTTTTGAGTTTTATAACGTTAGTTCTATTGCTCCTATCGATCAGCTCTGTATTTCAAAGGAGCAGTTTTTAAGATCGTATGAGCAGTATATTACTGCTCTTAAAGAAGGCCGGGTTCCTGAAGTAGAGCGTGTAATCTTCTCCTCGGTTGCAACGGTTAATCCTGAGGCGTTGTACGCGGAAGAGATCCAGCCGGGTAGGTGGATGGCCAAGCTTGCAAAACCTGTGGTGCAGCTTCAGCACCATCGTTTTTTTGCTTCGAAAATAGATCATAAAATTCACCCGATGGTGATGAGTCCTGATAGCATCTACTGGGGGCTTCAATTTGCGTTTCCACAGATTTTTTTCGATGGCTCGGGCGGCTCTTACACAAAAACAACAGATGAGACGCAGTTTCCAAATGGCGCTTTATTTGCAAAATTATTAAAGTGGCTAAGAGCTTTTTCTGTTCCTACCACGTTTATTTGGGACGGACATAAGGTCGCTTCGCCTATTAGGTTGGGCAAAGAATGTTTTGCGTGGATTACCAACCATCCACAGTTAAAAGAGCAAGGAATCAAAGTGCATGTCTATTGAGATTGCGGCCATTGGAAATGAAGTGCTTCGAGGAATGGTGGTGAACACCAACGGCGCTTATTTAGGCCGCCGTCTGGATGAAGAGGGATGGACAGTCTTTAGACAGATAACGCTTCCCGATGAGCGGGCCGCATTAACCGAAGGGCTTGATGAGGCGCTCATCCGCTCCTCGATTGTGATTGCCACCGGCGGGATCGGTCCTACGCTGGATGATATCACGCATGAATGTGCAAGCACTCTTTTTTCCTCGCCCGGCATCCCTCTTAAAAATCCTATAGGCACAGCGGAAGGTTACTATTTTAAAGAAGAAAAAAAACTGTTGTTTTTGCTTCCCGGCGTTCCGCAAGAGATGGAGGCGATGTTCGAGCAAGAGGTACTTCCGCTTCTGCCTCTTCAGAAAAAAGAGCATCGTCTCAAGCTTCATTTTTCAATGCTGAGAGAAAATGAAGTCGATCCTTTTCTTCGAGAGATGAAAGTCGAAGCCGGTATTTATCCTTCCTATGGAAGCTTGACAGTTGTGCTGCGCGGCTCAGATTTAAGAGAGATTGAAAAAGGAAAAGAAAAACTCAAAAAAGAGTTCAGCTCGTACTATTATGAGTCACCCAGCGGCACGTTAGAGGAGGCGATTCAGGAGTGGATGATTAAAAATAATAAAACTCTTGCCTGCGCTGAATCGTGCACTGGAGGTTTTCTCTCTTCTCAACTGACAGCGATCCCCGGCGCTTCCAACTATTTTTTGGGCTCTATTGTCTCGTATTCCAATTCTCTTAAAAACAAGCTACTGCATGTCTCTTCTGAAACACTCAACTCAAAAGGAGCGGTCAGTTCTGAGACTGTGCACGAAATGTGGAAAGGGGTTTTACAAGCAACCGGCGCCGATTTTGGGGTTGCCGTTTCAGGGATTGCGGGCCCCTCAGGAGGGACGAGCGAAAAACCTGTGGGCACCGTGTTTTATGCCATCGGCTTTAAAGGAAAAACACCGGAAGTTGGAACATTTCATTTTAAAGGCCCCCGCCATTTAGTCATCCTGCGCACGGCCCGCCGTCTTCTAGCATTGATTTGGAAACAGCTCCGCTGATATATCAAAATCATGGATGGCCGCCCTAAATCAAATCTGCGTTACGCAATCCCTGCTGTACTCTTTGCCTGTTTTATCTACGCTATTTTAAGCGCTTTTGTAAAAGAAGAGCTCTCGCATCTCTCTGTTCCGGGCATATTGTTTTGGAGATACTTGATTTCACTTTCTCTATTCATCCCTTGGATGTTCTATCGAAATCGCAAGACAACTATTAATCTAAAGCCTAAGTCTTTAAAACTCTACTGGGTCCGTGTCGGAGCTAATCTAGCCGCCCTTTATCTTTATTTCGCGGCTCTTAAAACCCTTTCCATTGGTATGACAAGCCTGCTATTCAATATGCTGCCGCTTTTTGTCCCGATCGTTGCAAGGGTTTGGAAAAAAATTCCGATCAACCATCAACTCTGGTGGGGGTTTGGCGTAGCGCTCATTGGCGTGGCGTTTGTGCTGGCGCCGCAAGGAATAGAGTGGAACCGTGAGATGTTGTTTGCAATCGGAGCCGGGCTTTGCGGCGCATTCGGCCTTGTTTCTCTACGGTTTACCCACTATGAGGAGCCGGCGTACCGCATTAATTTTTACTTCTTCTTGCTCGCTTTTATCATGACGGTTCCAATGACGTTTTGGAATATCGATGAGAGCTGGAGATCGCTTTCAAGAGCTGATATTGTGCCTCTTGCTGCAATCGGCGTGACGGGCTTTCTCTATCAGCAAGCATTTTCACTCGCGCTTAAAAATGGGCCGGCACGGTTTTTAGCCCCGTTCATGTACTCCACGGTTATTTGGGGGATTATTCTGGACTGGTGGATTTGGAATACAACCTTTACATCCCTGATGTGGCTTGGAATCGGTCTTGTCATTCTGGGAAATGTCTTAATCTATCTTCTCTATCCAAAAAAAGACTTAACAACCTAAGTTTTTTTTACCCGGGAATTAAACTCAATTTTGAGGTATCATAGACGGGATGAAATACCAACTCCTTGATAGCGGATTAGAGCAAAAACTTGAACAGTTCGGACAGTTTGTCTTGTCGCGCCCTTGTTCCCAGGCGGTATGGAAGCCTGTGCTGGGGGCTCCCGATTGGAAAAAGGCAAACGCCGTTTTTACGCGGGAGCCTGCGAATAGGTGGGTGGCAATACCACCGCTCCCTGCTTCGTGGGTTGTTGAACATGAAGGAATTCGTTTTAAGTTAATGCCGACCGAGTTTGGCCATGTTGGGATGTTTCCGGAACATGCGCTTCTATGGACATGGATGAAAGAGCGGATTAAAAAAGGGTCTCAAATTCTCAATTTATTTGCGTACACAGGCGGTGTTACGCTGGCCGCTGCACAAGCGGGCGCAGAGGTTTGCCACGTAGATGCTTCGAAGACAACGGTGGCCTGGGCGCGTGAAAATTGTGCTTTAAACGGTCTTGAAAAAGCGCCTATCCGGTGGATTGTCGATGATGTGATTAAGTTTTTGCTGAGAGAAGTGCGCCGAGGCAGATTGTATGACGGCATTATTTTAGATCCGCCGACCTTTGGGCGCGGCAGCAAGGGAGAAGTTTTTAAAATCGAAAAAGATCTTTCTGAAATTTTGCGTCTTTGTTTTTCTCTTCTCTCAAAAGATCCTTCCTTTGTGATTTTATCGTCCCACACTCCGGGTTATACGCCTTTAGTGCTCAGGCATCTTCTGAAGCAAGCAAGGCAGGATGGAGAAATCGAGATGGGCGAGCTTGTGATTCCGGGACCGCTCGAGCTGACATCGGGAACATATGCGAGGTGGTATGTCTAATAGGTTGACGAGCGCTCAAAATCCGAAAATCAAAACGGTTCTTCATTTGCGAGACAAAAAAGAGCGCGATCAGAGTGGTCTATTTTTAGTGGAAGGGTATAGAGAGATTAGACGTGCCGTAGAGTGCGGAGTCCGATTTGAATCCCTATACACGTGCCCGGAGCTCTTTTTAGGAACCAATGAAGAGAGTCTGATAGGGCTGATTAAAGCGCCGGTCTTTGAGCTTCCCGACTTTCTTTTTCACAAGATCTCTTATCGAGACCGTCCCGATGGACTCGTGGCAGTTGCTTATCAGATGAAAACAAAACTTTCTGATCTAAAGAAAAAATCTCCTTCTCTTTATGTCATCGCAGAAGCGATTGAAAAGCCGGGCAATTTGGGAACGATTTTGCGCTCATCCGATGCAGTGGGCGCAAGCGGCGTGATCGTATGCGACAGGTGTACCGACATTTACAATCCTAATGTGGTGCGCGCAAGCGTAGGCACGCTTTTCACGCTCCCCGTTGTGGAAGCCGCTGGCGATGAGGTTTTAAAATGGCTGAAGGACAACCACATCCAGATTGTTGCAGCCACGCCGTCGGCAGAAGTCAATTTTACAGAGGCCGATTTAACCGGCGATGTAGCCATTGCTCTTGGAACCGAGCAGCTGGGTCTTACCCAAAAATGGATGGAATCAGCAGATATTCGTGTCAAAATCCCCATGGAGGGCGTTGCAGACTCACTCAACGTCGCCATGGCAACCACTTTACTTTTATATGAAGCCCTTCGGCAGCGACAACATCTTACTGTGCGATAACCATCTTTTGGTTGTCGACAAACCGGCAGACATTGCAACCCAGCCCGATCTGGAGGTGCTTGGCAAGGCTTGGGTGAAAAAAAAGTTTAACAAGCCCGGAAATGTTTTCTTAGAGCCGATCCATCGGTTAGATAAGCCGGTCGCCGGTGTCGTTCTTTTTGCTAGAACCAGTAAAGCCCTCTCCCGCCTTCAGGAGCAGATGCGCGAGCGTGAAATAGAAAAAATCTATATCGGCTGGGTGGAAGGAGCGCCAAAAGAAGAGCAGGGGATCTTAAAACACTATCTTATCCACGGCTCATTCCGGGCAGAAATTTCTCCGGAGGGCAAAGAATCTATTTTAGACTATGAGGTTCTCAAAAAAGAAAAAGATCGCAGCTTGCTCCGGATCCGGCTTCACACAGGGCGGTATCATCAAATTAGAGCGCAGCTGTCAGCGATCGGGTGCCCCATTGTGGGAGACGCCAAATATGGGAGCAAAAAGAGCTGGGAAACAGGGATTGCCCTCTATGCCAGCGAGCTTGCTTTTAAACACCCCGTTTCTCACGAAGAGATCCGAGTCAAAAGCCAATTGTCTATTATCGATCGTTAACCTATGATGGTCTTTTTTCAGAGGTCATATGCTACTCAAAGAAAAACAACAAAAGATTTTAGATTCTGCCGAAGATGTCATCCGGGCTGCCCAGCTTCTTAAAACTCCAGAGGTCGTAGAGTTTATTGAAAAATCATCGCTGATGATTGCCGATAGTTTTAAGAGTGAAGGAAAAATTTTAATCGCCGGTAATGGCGGCAGTCTGTGCGACGCGATGCATTTTGCAGAAGAGCTCACCGGCCTTTACCGTCATAAGCGTCCGGCGCTTCCTGCCATTGCTTTATCAGATCCGGGGCATATGAGCTGCGTGGGCAACGATCTGGGCTATGATCATGTTTTTTCTAGGGCTGTCGAGGCGCTAGGAAAGAAGGGAGACGTACTGGTTCTTCTGACAACAAGTGGAAACTCTCCGAATCTCATCAAAGCGGCAGAGGCGGCGCGAGAAAAGGGACTGGCCGTCATTGCTTTTCTAGGGAAAACAGGCGGCATGCTGAAAGGGATGGCCGATCTGGAGTGGATTGTCAGCGGATTTTCGTATTCGGATCGCGTTCAAGAAGTCCATATGGCGGCCATTCACATGATCATCGAAATGGTCGAGGAAGAACTTTTCCATGCCTCATGAGAAGAAGATGAAAGAGATTTTAGAGGGGCGCCGGCCAGGAAAGAAAATCCTTTGGCTCTTAAGTCTGCTGTACCAAGCAGGGGTAGGCCTGCGGCACCGCGCTTATAAATTACATCTTTTATCCCCCAAAAAAGTTCCGGCAGTGGTCGTCAGCGTCGGAAATATTGTTGCAGGCGGCACGGGGAAAACGCCTCTTGTGCATTTTCTTGCCGGCGAGCTTGCAAAAGAGAATAAAGTCGCCATTCTCTCCAGAGGATATCATTCAGAGGTTGAAGATCAAAACATCCGTGTGGAGCCTTCCATGACGGCTGCACAAGTCGGGGATGAGCCTTTTTGGCTGGCCCAAAAGCTTCCCTCTGTTCAAGTCTGGGTTGGCTCCGACCGAGTTATCTCCGCTCAAAAAGCGATTGAAAACGGCGCTGAGATTCTTTTGCTTGACGATGGATTTCAACATTTAAAGCTCCACCGCGATTTTGATGTCGTTGTCGTATCGGGAGAGGCCCCTTACAGCAATGGATACTATCTTCCGCGCGGCTTTTTGCGCGACTTGCCTTCCCGGCTCAATGAGGCATCTCTTCTAGCCGTCATGGGCGCAAAACGTTTAGATCTGGCTGTACCCCAAGTGATTTTTGAGAGAACGACGCCAGTAGATTTAATGGGAAAAAAAGTCGCACTTTTTTGCGCCATTGGAAATCCCGAAAGATTTTTAAAACAAGTGGTCGCCGCCGGTGCCCACATCGCAGTCTCTTACATGAAGCCTGACCATGCACCGTTTGCGATCCAAGAATTAGAAGAGCTTGCTCAAACATCGAAGGCGGAGTGTCTTGTCTGCACCGAAAAAGATTTCGTTAAACTTCCTGAAAACTCACTTCCTATTATTGCCGCTCCCCTAGAGCTTTCCATCACAGACGGCGAGGAAGTTTGGAAACACTTTATCAATCAAATTAAATCACAGGTCCCACATGTCAGAATATCAAGTCGTACTTCCTAAGCTCGGTGAAAGCATCGTCAGTGCAACCGTTGTACAATGGTTTAAAAAAGAGGGAGATACTATTCATTTGGATGAGCCGCTTCTCGAAGTTTCAACAGATAAGGTCAATAGTGAAATTCCATCGCCTGTTGCAGGAGTTTTAACGAGGATTGTTGCAAAACCCGACCAAGAGATTCAGGTGGGAGATACTCTTGCCGTGATTGAGAAGGGAGCTACCGGTGAGAAGGCGGCCGCTGTTCATGTCGATGCAAGGAAAGAATCGGACCCGCACAAAACCAGATGCAAGATTTTTATTCTCCTGCTCTTCTTCGCTTAGCAAGGGAGCAAGGCGTTTCGTTAGATGAGCTTTCTAAAATTCCAGCAACCGGCGCGGGTGGAAGACTCTCCAAAAGGGATTTAGAGCTGTATGTCGAAAGAAAAATCCCCAACCGTCCCTGCCCCGCGATGAGTCCTAAAGGGGATGTTGAGCATATTAAGATGACCGGCATGCGCAAAGCCATCGCCGATAACATGGTCCGCTCGTTTTATGAAGCGCCCCACGCCTCTTTAATTACTGAGGTCGATGTGACAGACATTGTAAGCTATATCCAACGGGAAAAAGAAGCCTTCTTGGCAAAGCATGGCGTCAAGCTCACGATTACTACATTTGTTGCTCAAGCCATCGTGAAGGCCTTGGAGCAGTACCCCTATCTTAATTCTTCTCTTGAAGGCGACACCATTGTTGTGAAACGGTTTGTCAATCTTGGTCTTGCTGTCAGCGTGGATCAAGGCATCATGGTCCCTGTCATTAAAAACACACAAACGCTCGACATCCCACACATTGCAAAAGCGATGTCGGATCTGTCCCAACGCGCTCGTACAGGAAAGCTGCAGCCATCTGAAGTGCAAGAAGGAACGATCACACTCACAAATTTTGGAATTTCAGGAGTCATGATTGGCATACCAATTATTCGGTATCCTGAAGTGGCCATCATTGGCATGGGAGCGATTTGCAAAAAAGTCGCCGTCCTAGATGACGAAACATTTGCAGCCCGATCGATGATGAACATCTCCCTCACATTCGATCACCGCGTGATCGATGGAATGTACGGCTGTGGTTTCTTAAATGCGCTCAAAGAGCAGCTGGAGAACTATCCTTCTGCAGAACTGTAACCCGATTTTCCGTCAAACGTATAAAGGTTTTCTGTTTTGATCACGTCATAGCCGGACACTATGACGGTATCGAGAAGTTTTAAGATGTCGTGAGGCGGCACAGGTTTTTCATCGGGAGCTAAGAATCTGCAGCGCCACTGCTCAATGCAAAATGTCTCAGGATGGCCGTTGGGCCAAATCTTGGCGCCTCGATTGGAAATCATTTTAAGTTTTAATGAAGTCGTTGCAAGCTTGGTGATTTTTTTCTCAAAGTCCAGCGCTTTGTCTTTGGAATAAATAAAAACATCGACCCCGACAAGCTCTCTTTTTGTTTGAGTTTCATGCGGAGAGAGAATTGGAACAATTCTAGTTTCTGCCTTGTAAACCGGCGCTTTTAAAACCTTCGGTTTATTTCCTAAATTCTTTGCAACAGCTTCGGCAAACTCTTGCGTGCTGACTCTCTTTTTTGTTGTTTGATCGTTGGAAATATCATATGTATGAATCCCTTCTTCGATAGTAGCTAGCCATGCTTCATGGATCCGAGTTGCAAGTTCGGCTTCTCCCAAATATGCCATCATCATCACAGAGGCGAGCAAGAGACCCGAAGGATTGGCCACATTTTGTCCGGCTCTTCTCGGCGCCGATCCGTGAATCGCCTCGAACATTGCCCCCTTATTGCCGATGTTTGCAGACGGAGCAAGGCCGACAGAGCCCGTGATTTCTGCAGCGACATCCGAAAGAATGTCTCCATAAAGGTTCGGAAGCACAATCACATCAAAATTTTCAGGGACGGTGGCAAGCTTTGCAGCGCCAATATCTACAATCCAATGCTCAGGAGTGATTTCAGGGTATTCTTTTGAAATCTCATCGTAGATCTGATGGAAAAGACCATCAGTGAATTTCATAATGTTATCTTTTGTAAAGGCTGTAACCTTTTTGCGTCCATGGTGGCGGGCGTATTCAAAAGCATACCGAATAATTTTTTCACACCCCTGGCGTGTGATGATTTTATGCGACACGCGGACATCCGGAGTTTGCCTGTACTCAATTCCGGTATAGAGGTCTTCTTCGTTTTCACGGACGATGACAACATCCATTTTAGGGTGCTTTGTCGCTATAAAAGGAGCGTAGGAGACGCAGGGCCGGATGTTAGCGTAAAGCCCTAAAGTCGTACGGATGGTCACATTTAAACTTTTGAATCCACCCCCTTGAGGGGTTGTGATCGGCGCTTTCAAAAACGCTTCCGTGTTTTTGATAGTCTCCCAGGTTTTAGGCTCAATGCCCGTCAGAGCCCCTTTCAAATAAACTTTTTCTCCGATCTCCACTTCATGGATCTCGAGCTGGGCGCCTGACTCTTTTAAAACATGCAGAGTGGCTTGCATAATTTCAGGGCCAATACCGTCTCCGCGCGCAACTGTAATCGCATGTTTCATATAAGTTCCTTTTTTTTCACATTATCCTCTTCAAGCAAAAAAGCCAATAGCCTATCATAGTGTTTTGGAGAACATTCTTTTGTTAAAGAAATTATTTTCAGAGCAGCAAAGCCATCTTGCCTACTATTTTGAGCATATCGATCCTGCACGCGTAGAAACAATCGTGAATGCCTGCGCCGAAACAAAAGGGCTTCTCATTTTTACAGGGGTTGGAAAAAGCGGCATCATCGCTGAGAAAATCGCGATGACTTTGATTTCAACAGGGACCAAAGCGCTCTATCTTCCCGCGACCAATTTCCTACATGGAGATATAGGAATCGTCTCTTCCGATGATATGGTCATCATGCTTAGTAAAAGCGGAGAAACCGAAGAGCTTGTCAGTTTAATGCCCTACGTTCAAAAAAGAGGGGCAAAAACCATGGCGTGGGTCTCCAACCTTCACAGCAGGCTTGCAGTCCAAGTCGACTTATCTCTTTTGCTTCCCGTTGAAAAAGAACTCTGCCCGTTTGATCTGGCCCCCACAATCTCAACGGAAGTCCAGCTGCTTTTTGGCGACGTCTTAGCCGTTGCCCTCATGAAGAAAAAAGGGTTTACAATCGGATCTTATGGAGAGAACCACCCCTCCGGAATGATCGGTAGGAAAGCGACGATTACAGTCAAAGAGCTGATGGTTCCTTTAGAAAGGCTCCCTCTTTGCAAGCCGTCGAAAGCGCTTCAAGAGATACTTCCAGAATTTTCAGACAAACGGCTTGGGTGCGTGATTGTCACAGATGATAATGGAGCATTTAAAGGAATTTTTACAGATGGTGACCTTAGACGCGCGCTTCAGTCGCATGGCCCTTCTGTTTTAGAGAAAAAATTGGAAGAACTCATGACCCGCACTGCCATCACCACGGATTCTAATGAGATGGCATGGGATGCCCTAAAATTGATGCAAAAAGATCCCGGTCGATGGATCATGATGCTTCCCGTATTAGAGGACCGCCAAATTGTAGGCCTCGTTCGGATGCACGACATTATCCATGCAGGAATCGCTTAAAAAAGGGGACCTATGCAAACGACGCTTATTTTGTCGGCATTTGTTGCAGGCTACCTCGGCATTATTCTTGAAAATCTGATCAAACTCAATAAAGCAGCGATAGCTATTTTGATGGCAGCGGCCTGCTGGTCTGTCTTTTTTCTAACAAGCAATACAACATTGCAGAATACGATGGAGCTGCTCAAGATCAATGTTGCAAGTGTTGCTCAGGTTGTTTTTTACATCATCG
>JBGPMV010000019.1:0-14544 GCA_041487155.1 Rhabdochlamydiaceae bacterium | reverse complement strand
GTCTTTTCATACTGGAGCGTAGCGGGATCGAACCGCTGACCTCAACAATGCCATTGTTGCGCTCTACCAATTGAGCTAACGCCCCTTTAAGGAGGCAAACCATTCTAGTAGGGCTGCCATATAAAATCTAGCACTTGCCGAGTTTACGAAGAGTTCCTATAAGAAGATTATGGGCGACTCTTTTTTTGAACATGTGGCTGAGGCTCCGGCAGACGCTATCTTTAAATTGAATACCGCTTTTATGGAAGATCTAAGGTCCCATAAGGTGAATTTAAGCGTGGGGGTCTATCGGGATGGTCATCTAATGACACCGATTCTTAAATCGGTCAAATCTGCTGAAAAATATTTACTTGATAACGAGACGACCAAAGAATACCTGCCCATTAGCGGAGATGCCCAGTTTATAAAAGAAACAGGTCGGCTGATTTTCGGGGATGGCTACGATGCACGCATTTGCGGGATGCAAGTCCCGGGAGGAACCGGGGGGCTTCGGATAGGCGCTGACTTTGTAAAGCAAGAGGTGAGCGATACGATAGGCCTACCCGACCCGACGTGGCCAAACCACCCGGGGATTTTTAAGCAAAGCGGCTATAAGATCCATACACTTCCTTACTACGATTTAAAAAAACATCGGCTGAACTCAGAGGCTCTTTTTGAGGCGCTCCAACAAGCGCCGGCAGGATCGGTGATCCTTTTCCACGCCTGCTGCCATAATCCTACAGGCGCCGATCTGAGCGCGGAGGAATGGAACTATGCAGCCAAGATCATGAAACAGAAAAAGCTTCTTCCGTTTTTTGATTTTGCCTATCAAGGATTTGGGAAGGGCCTTGAAGAGGATGCTCATCCGATTCGCACATTTGTACAAGAGGGAATGGAGTGCGTTGTCGTTTCATCTTTCTCAAAAAATTTCGGGCTTTACTCCGAACGCGTCGGAGCTTTATTTGTTGTCACACACAATGAAAAGTCGGCTCGGCACGTTCTTTCGAAACTCAAGATTTTTGCCCGCACGTCCTACTCAAACCCTCCGAAGCATGGAGCTGCCATTGTCAGCCATATTCTTTCAAACAAAGAGCTGAAAAAAGAATGGGCACAAGAGGTCGGCGTGATGAGACACCGCATAGAGTCTTTAAGAAAAGAGTTCGTCTTAGCGCTGCAAGCCGGGCAAAAGAAAAGAGACTTTTCGTATTTGCAGCACAGGCTTGGAATGTTTTGCTTCTTAGGTCTAGAACAAGAAAAGGTTCAACGGCTGAGAGAAGAATATGGGATTTATATGGCTGATGCTGGCAGAATGAATTTGGCTGGGCTTTCCCAGCAGAATTTTAATTATGTTATTCAGTCAATGATTGCTGTGTTATGAGACGTTATAGTTACATTTTTTTAGCGTTGAGCTTGCTCATGGTCCTTAGCATCTCGGATCCTGCTGCAACGAAGCTCCGCTCCGCAGCCGTTGCAGGGATCGCTCCCTCTTGGAGGCATCTTTCAAACATTAAAGAGCTGTTTTTAAATATTACAACGGTCTGGCCTACGGGGGGATATCATACTCCGCCTCAAGTTGTGAAAGAGCTGGAGATGATCCGGCTTGAAAATTACCAGCTGAAATCACAGCTGGAGCTATTAAAAGCAGAACTCAATCTTGAGAAAATCATCGGAGCTCAATCTAATCAGCTCATGCAGATGACAGAGGCCGATGCTTATACGCTCCGAAGAAAACAAGAAATCTATAGACAGCTGGAGCTGTACTCTCATGCAATTACAGCGCGTATTATTTTTCGTGAAAACGGATCTTGGAAAAGTTCTGTCTGGGTCAATGTCGGAGAAGAGACAAACGATCGACTCAAAACCCGTCTCATTGAAAAAAATAGTCCGGTGGTTTTAGGGACAACCGTCATCGGTCTTGTCGATTATGTTGGAAAACATCGAAGCCGCGTCCGCTTCATTACCGACCGCGCCTTGAACCCCTCTGTAAGAGTCGCCCGCGGCGAAGGAAAAAGCCTTTATCTTGCAAAAGGAGAAATCCAAGGCATGCGGCATCCTCTTTGGCGAGAGAGGGGGGCTGTGCTGCGGGGGCAAGGTTTTAACTACGATTTTGAAGATGCCGAGGGGCCGAGCCGAGATCTTCGAACGGGTAAAACAAATTCTTCATTAGACAAAGGCCTTGTGCTGATTCAAGCAGGCGATAGCGTCATCACAACGGGAATGGATGGCCTTTTTCCGGCAGGCCTCCAAGTGGGAACCGTCTCTAAAGTCTATCCTTTAAAAGAGGGAAGTTCCTCCTATGAAGCCGACATCCAATCCCCGATCGTCGATTTTGAAAATCTTACTTTCCTAACCATCTTGCCTGCCTTATCAGATTAGGAGTCGGACCCCATAGATTTCTGAGAAATCTATAATACTTGTTTGCAAAAAAGAGGCGCTTTATTAAGATTCAGAGAGATTTACAACCCAAACAAATGGAGGATATGATGAACAAGAAACTAATGCTACTCGGTCTTTGCGTAATGGGTGCTTTCACTGCAGTACATGCAGATGACCAAGCAACAGATAAAACAGCTGATAAAGATGCGACTGTTGCAACAGCTGACAAAGATGATAAAGCAACAATTAACGAAAAAGACTGCGGTTGCGGTAAAAAAGGTTAAGCTATAACCCAAGAAGCTCTATCGGAAGATAGGGCTTCTTTTATTTCATTTTTAATTTCGTTTAAATTTTTCTTTTCCCCAAAAACTCTCTCTGCAAGTTTTTTTCTTTTTCCGCTGTAATAAGCGCTGTCTTGAAATTCTTGCAGGGCTTTTCCATAATGATCACGTTTATTCAGGGTAAGTCCGCAGTCATAGATCTCACCGTCTGAGCGTTCTAAGAAAAATAACGGCTTATCCAGAGATAAAAAGTCGTAGCCAACAGAAGAAAAATCGCCCAGATAATAATCTGCCTTTCTTAAAATCGGATAAATTGCAGGAAAATAGGATAGGTCTATGGCAGGTAAGCTTTTGATGATTTCAACTTGAGCGGGATACAAATCTTCAAGGAACGGATGCAGGCGCAGGAGAAGGTTAAAGTCTGATCCGACCTCGTTAATCACTTGAAGCGCTCTTTCAAACCATTCTTTTCCCTCCCAAGTCGGAGCATAAAAAACTGTTTTCCGATCGGGCAGGAGGTTTTTTCCGATCAATGAGTTAAGCTTTTCATCGTACCATTTTTGATGAGCGCGGTCGTAAATTGCTCGGTAATTCCCTGTGATCACGGTTTTTTCTAACAAAGCGGCCTCGCCTGTTTTTTCAAGATGGGATCTCATATGCTCTCCGTAGATCAAGGAGAGATCTTTTCTTAGCTGGGGGGATTTTTTATCCGAATTGCCATGCGGGCAGTAAACGACTCTCATTTTCTTGTTGTGAAGCAGCTCCCACAAAGGAAGAAGCTCAGCGGCAAAGGTATGCCCCGACTCAAAAATAACATCGGCTCTTTCTGCCAGAAATGAGAGCGAAAGATCTTCAAGATCGATATATTCGACTTTTAACCCGGGGTAAAACTCACGCGCTGCTTTAAAAGTCGCCCGTTCTGTGACGTAGAGGGGAACGTTTAAGCCTTCGCATAAAATGCCCAGGTGGTCCAGATAATGGGCTCCGCCGGTGTGTACGCCAATCCAATTTTCAGATGTCAAGCTGCTTTACCTTTTCTAAAAGTGGGATCCATGTCGATTCTTCTCCAAAAGTATATCTTGCAAGCGCCGGGCGCTCTTCGACTGGACATTGATGTAAAAAAAGTCCCGGATCATCGGTTTTTCGGCCGGCAGGGTTGAAAAATGTCATGGGGCGGTTAAACTGCAAAAAGTCATACCCGATCGAAGAAAAGTCCCCCACAAGATGAGACGTTCTAGATAAAAGTGGATAAATCGGAGGAAAATGATCCAGCCATTTGACCTTGGAAGTCAGTTGCCTTTGAATGACCCGAATATCCTCTAATTCATTAGGATGAGGCTTGATCACAAGCGGGGAGAAGGAGAGCTTTTTGATCACCTCGTCTACGGAGCTTTCAAAAGAGCTGGAATTTTCTGCATCGTTCCATGTCGGGGCATACAAAATGAAGGTTTTTTCCAGTCCCATCTCATCTAGAAGGTTTTCATAAAAAGAGCGGTGCTTTTGAAAATAGACGTAACGGAAGTTTCCTAGGGGAATGATTTGGGGGATTTTGACGTTTTTTGCTTTTAGAAAATCGATCATTTTAGGGCCGTACACAAAAGCAGCCTCTTCATTAGAGAGCGCTTCCATCCAAGGGATTAGATGCCCCTTATCCGAATTGCCATGGGGGAGCCAAACGGTTTTGAGACGTTTGCCCAAAGTCGCTTCCGCGATGAAAAAGATTTCATCAAAAGAAATTCTTGGAACCGTTGTAATGACGGTGTCAAAGTGCTGAGTCACAAGAAAAGGAGCTTCAAGAACGTCCCATAAATGGAGCACCAGCCCCGGGTAATAGGCTTTGCCAAGTTTATAGATCTCCTCATCGGTTACAATGAGGGGCCACTCCATTAAACTGCACAAAGGGGCTAAGTGATCCAGGTGATGCTCTAAATTTCCCTGTAAATAACCTGCAACATTACTCATCCCCCTCTTTATAATCTTCTGAGGTAAGGGTCGCAATAGAGATTTTCTTTTTAACTTGAGGCGCCGGTATGCGCTCCAGCTGCACTAGCATCTCATTGCGGCTTGTTTGAAGATTCATCCGTTCTAGCAAAGTCACCATCTGATCTCTTAATGATAACACCTCCCAGCTGTTTGTGTGCTTTGCAGGAAGAAGCTCTTCTAAAGGAACGTTTGTCAGGCGAGTCAGCGCTTCAAGTTTTTCCATGACAACCTGTTTGCTCTGGCGGATCTCACCCAGTTGATCGACCAAGTGCGCTCTTTCTTCCATCATAGAGCTCCAATATTTCTTTTCTTTCCGTAAAATAAACTGCTCTTCTAGGTTCATGTTATCTAAAAGCTGCCGCATCGTCTCGAGCTCCCGTTTCATCACCAGTTGTAAACTGTCGTGCATCTCTGTCCATTCAATTGATTCCATGCCATGATCCTCCACCTCTCATGAGTGCAAGGAGCGTGCCAAAACATAACATGTTTATTTTAATCGATTTCCATTCGAAAGCCGTTTTGGTATAATCGGCAGAAATGGAAAAAATGTCCTCTCAACTTATCAAAGAATGGTTTTTAAGGGAGCAGCGTGAGCTGCCTTGGCGGGAGGATCGTTCGCCCTATAGAGTCTGGATCTCTGAAGTCATGCTGCAGCAGACCCAAGTTGCAGTGGTTATTCCTTACTTTCATCGGTGGATGAAAAAATTTCCTACCTTGGAATCTCTTGCTAGAGCTTCCCTAGAAGAGGTCATCAAGGCGTGGGAAGGGCTCGGATATTACAGCCGGGCGCGCAATCTTCATAAAGCAGCCCAGTCTATCCTAACGCACCATCACGGCACGATTCCTTCTTCTGCTCTTGAGCTCCAACCACTTCCGGGGTTCGGGCCTTATACCGTCGGAGCGCTCCTCAGCTTTGCTTTTAAACAAAAAGCTCCTGCCGTCGATGGAAATGTGGTTCGAGTGCTCTCTCGCTTCTTTGCCTCTTCCCATGACTGCTCAAAACGGGGCTCTTACGAGGAGATGACCCGCTCCATCCTGCCAGAAGATGAGCCCTGGATCGTGATGGAAGGGTTGATCGAGCTGGGAGCCCAAGTTTGTCAAAAAAAACCTAAATGCAGCGAGTGCCCTCTCATGGAGAATTGCAAGGCCTATAGCCTGGGAAGAGTTCTTGATTTTCCCGTCCCCCGCAAGAGACCTGCAACCATTCAGCTCAAAAGGCAGGTCGCCCTTATCATGGTCGGAACATTACTCCTTATCAGGCAGGAGAAAGAAAAAAAGTTGATGTCAGGCCTTTATGAATTTCCTTATGCTTCACTGGAAGAAGAGCTTCCCGTGAAAATTTCACTCGATAAAATCGCAGATTTTCCAGTTGTAAAACAAGGCTTTACACGGTATGATGTAACCCTTTTTCCAACTCTTTATAAAACCGAAAAACAAATATTGTATACTGGATATGAATGGTGTGAAATAAGACAGCTTAAAGAACTTCCTTTTTCATCCGGCCACAGACGCATTTTGGAGCAGCTCAATGCATATTTTACACACTGAAAGCTCAAATGGCTGGGGAGGCCAAGAGATCCGCATTCTGAAAGAATCTCTCGGTTTAAAAACCCAAGGATTTGAAGTCTCTCTAGCGGTTACTCGAGGAGGAAAACTCGTCGACTATGCCCGGAAAAGCGGCCTTAGAGTCTTTGAAATTGATTTCAAAAGATCGCATGCCCTTAAAGCCTTATGGCAGCTGTGCAAAATCATCCGGCAAAACAAAGTCACAATCATTAACACCCATAGCTCGCTTGATGCATGGCTAGGGGCCGCCGCCGCTCGGCTGACCCAGAGGCCCGTTGTCCGAACACGCCATCTTTCGACTCCTATCCGAGGAGGGCTTAATGCACGTCTACTCTATAACAGCCTCGCCGACTTTGTTGTGACAACGTCGTCTTGCATTATTCCTGAAATTCAAGAAAAAGCTTACCTTCCAAACTCTCGGATTCGGTGCATACCTACAGGCGTTGAACCGTTTCAAGTTGATTTGAAGGACGTCGAAAAGTTTCGCCATTCTTTGGATGTAAAGCCAGGTCAAATCTTGATTGGATCGCTATGTGTTGTGCGGTCGTGGAAAGGAATCCAAGACATGATTGCCGCTGCAAAACTTGTGCGGCACGATCCAAGAGTAAGATGGGTTGTAGTCGGCGGCGGCTACCTAGATCACTTCAAGCCTCTTGTCGACTCCGAGCTTCCCTTTATCTTCACAGGCCATCTGGATGATCCCGCCCCGGCCCTTGCAGCCTTTGACATCTTCACGCTCCTTAGCACAGCTAATGAAGGGATTTCTCAAGCATCGCTCCAAGCCGGCTTTTTGAAAAAACCGCTGATTACAACAACGATTGGAGGACTGCCGGAAGTCTGCATCGACGGTAAAACCGGCTTTACTGTTCCGCCTTCCTCGCCTGAAAAAGTTGCACAAGCCGTCATCAAGCTTGCAGATGACCCCCTCTTGCGAAAACAGATGGGAGAGGCCGCCCACGCCCATGTCGTACAAAACTATTTACTTGGACAGACGTTAGATCAGATGGCTTGTGTCTTCGACAGTCTCTCTTGATCGATTTCTAAATTTTGCAATCAAAAGAGGAAGCGCGATCATAACACCCATCGTTGTAGCCAAAGCCGCCATATAGATGGATCTTTTACCCGGCTCAATTTGAGCTGGAGGGAAAAAGGCAATAACCAGCGCAAAGAGCGAGCTTAAGAATCCAACCGTTGAAAAACACCAAAGGCCTATCTGCCCGCCGGGAACTTTAAAGGGGCGCGGTGTGTTAGGATCGGTTTTACGCAGCTTAATCACCGCTGCAAAAAGTAAAAAATACATCACAAGGTAAAGCTGGGTTGTCAGAACAAGAAAAATCCAATACGCCGCATTAACCGTTGGAAGAAAGAGAAACGCAATCGAGAGGATTGAAACAATCGAAGCTTGAAGAATTAAAAAGTTTTTGGGCACGCCTTGCCCATTTGTCTGACGCAAAAAGGCAGGCAGATCCTCTTTTTGCGCCGCTGCGATCAACCCCTTGGCAGGACCCATAATCCACGTGGCAAGAGACCCTAAGCCGCCGACAGTAATAACGAGCGCCATCACCGGAATGAGCCACGGAAGCTGAAGCGAATGGAAGAAAAATGCAAAGGCTTGGAGGCACCCAGCGCTTAAAAGTAGTTGTGCCTTTGGGACCACCATGGCAATACTCAAAACACCTAAAACAGAAAACAAGATCAGCATGATCGACGAAAGTAAAATCGCCTTAGGATAGTTTTTTTGAGGATTTTTAACTTCAGCTGCGTGGACAGCCGACATCTCGATTCCCAGAATGGAAATAATTATGCCTGCTAAGAGCGCCATCTGCTCGACCGATTTCAAATTAGGAACAAATGCATCCCATGCAAAAGAGATTTCAACCGGCTTTGCGTCTGAAAACCACCACACCCCTAATGCAATTAATAGAATGCTGGGGATGAATGTCCCACAGATGGCACCGATCGAGCTCAAAATGGAAGAAGCTTTGGTCTCTCTTAAGTTCAGCAGCGTCGCGCCCCAGAACAATAAAATGGCACAAACAAAAGTCAGCGGCCTACTTTGCGACAGCTCCGGATCAAAAATAAAAGTAATCGAACTGGCTAAAAAAGAAAGCATGGTCGGGAACCATAACATATTTTGTACCCACAAAAGCCAAATCGCCAGATACCCTAAGCGGTGCCCAAAGGCCTGTTTGATCCAGGCATAAACTCCACCCGATTGAGGCCATGTCGTTGCCAGCTCTGCCGTAATAAGCGAGACAGGAATGAAAAATGTTAAAACCCCAAACAATAGAAAAAACACCGATGCAAATCCGCTCTCTGCCATAGGCGCCCACGTTCGTATGCCGCCCAAAGCCGCCAGATTAATCATGATTAAACTTAGTACTGAAAGTGTTCTTTGTGTACTCATAAAATTACAAGAATTTTATACCATTTTCTGTTAACAATAAAGCCTGATTATTAAAAAAATTTATATCGTATGATTTTTAAACAAAAAATGCATAAAATAATTAGCATATGGAAAAAGTACCTTTTGGAAAGTTTGGGTTCATCCACAAATCCACCAGTGATTGGATGCGAGACAATCTCAATTCAATCATCGCTGTAGGGGTGGGTGTTTTAGCGGTAGCCAGCTGGGCTGTTTATCAGTGGCAGTCGGGATCGCCCGGAGATTATTTTACCGCCGAAAAAACCTTCAATGAATGGTCCGGCGACCGGAATGAAAAGCTAATTAAGCTACAAAAAATTTTAAAACACCATCCCGAGCTCCATGCAAAATACGATGGGCGGATTGCTCAAAAACTTCTTATCAGTAGTCAGCAAGGCCTAGCTGCCAGCTTTTCAAAAGCGACGCAGCAGCGCATTGGCGGACTATCTCCTTACTACACGCGGTTTTCAAATTGCTCTCTTTTAATCGGGGAGAAAAAGTTTGAGGAAGCTCTGTCAGAAACAAAAGCCCTAAAGCTTGCGCTCGATCAGGACGAATCTTTTTGGGAAACAAAAAGCGAACTCGTAAAACACGGCGGCATCTTGTACGGCTACAATCTTTTGCGGATTGCATTTCTAGAGCAGCTTCTTGGAAACGGGCCCGGAGAGCTTGAGGCATGGAAAGAATTTAAAAGAGAAGCAGAACTTCCTACTAGACTAGACGCTGAATCTTTTGAGCTAATCTGCCAAAACTTTCAGAAAAATGATGTCTCCCTAAAGGATTTTATCCACTACAGAGAGACGCTCCTGAATTAGTGTCCTACTGTGCTCGCTAGATGATGCATCATGCGGCCGCCGGCAACTCCCACAATTAAAAAGATAATGAATGGGAAAATGCAGGAGATTAATAGCGAGACAACTCCCAGAATAATCAGGATTGTTTTCTCTTGTTTAAAAACAAAATGGAAAATGCTCTTAAGAATTTGATCCATTTTCGTTGGAAGAATGACACCGAGAGCTCCTCCTGCCATTCCTAGAAGAATATTCCAGCGGGGGCTGAACATTCCTACCAAGCCGAAAATACACGCAAAGAGAAACATCAAACAGAAAAACACTTCAAATCGATGTTTTTTTGCAAACTCCTCTATCTCTTTTACTGAAACGCCTTCTTTCTTACCGTCCATGGGTTCCTCAACAGGTTGTTGTTTTTATTCGCACTCTACCTTTAAACTTTCTTTTTTGCAAATGTCTATTTGCAGCACTTTTATTTATTGAGGAAATCGCCTACACTTGCCCCGAGATGGAATTAGTAAGACATACGGATCTGCTACTTGAGAAGTGGATTGTCAGAATCGGCGTTGGACTCTTCGGTCTAATGGCGGTCGTGACGGTATTCATCTGGGCTGTTTTGATCATCGCCGCGCCAAAGATAGAGAAAGTAGCGGTTTTTCTTCCAACACCGGCTCTCGATGCAATAGGCCAAGGGCCTTTAGCGCTCTCTCCTCCTCGCTCTAAAGAATTACAGCCGCTCTTGCAAGAGTTGATTTTGATTGGAGCCAGCACAAGACCCGACCAAGAGCTATCGTGTAGTTTGGCCCTTCGATCTTCAGCGCAAGAAAAAACCATCTCCCTAGGCGAGACTCTATTCTTCGAGTTCAAAGAGGGCCGGTATGTGTTTGCAGATGCGCCTACAGAGCTTGGAATCAAGGCTCGCTCTTTAGAAAACAACATTCTTATTTGTGAAATCAACCATGAATCATGCACCCTTAACTCCTCTGCTATTTTCTCCCGCTTCCTTGATCAAGAGCCGTATGTTGAGATTTTAAAAAAGGGGGCTGTCTGGGGAAAAGACGTCTTTTTAACGGGCTGGGGCGGAGAAGAGTACCGGGAAATGACCAGCAAGGCAAAAATCTCGCTGGGCCCCGATGTCTATTTTCTAAAACCCGGCGACTGCCTCTATTGGAATGGAGAGATGTGGGCACTCGAGCTGGAATCGGATGAAATGGGTCCGATTGCGCAAGTTATTAAAACCTCTTCTGAAGGAGCCGATTTTCAAGTGTGGGACTCCTCGGGATTTTCATCGGAAGCCGTTCATCTTGAGACACAAACACCCCCTAAATCTTCTCTTAAAATCGATGAAGTCATCACAGCGATCCGCCCTAGATCTCCGACAGAGATCACCTGCCAATTAGGAAAACGACGGGTGATCGTTCGCGAAGGCGACTGGTGGATCCGATTGGATGACAGGTGGAAACCTGTGCGGACAGCGGACGATTTAGACGCCTGCCTTAATCATCAAATAGCCGGCGAGCTCTATATTTTTGAAAAAATCGAAGCCTCGGTCGGAAAAGTCGTTCTTCAAGGACGGGCTTTCGATCGGATGCGCACCCTTTCAGAGCCTCTTTCTCTTGTTCTGCAAACCGATAAAAAGCCCTCCGGTTCCCGAAGATCTGCCACCGGCAGCCCGGCAATCGCAAAAAATCATTCGCAGAGGCCTGTTATTTCTCATAGCATCCGAAAAGGGGACGATTTATGAGAGCTTTGCTGCTGGCACTGCTTCCCCTGATTCTCTGTGCTGAATCAATCGCTGAGAAAAAAGCTTCTTTATCGGAGAGGACCCATTCTCGGACGGGTGATGCAGTCTATTTAAATCGAGAGCTGGGCCAGCTGAAAAAAAGCCTGCATAGCGCTTACTTCCGTGCCCAAAAGCTAGCTAATGAAAATGCCGATCCGGAAGCCTACCGCGCTGTCTTATCCGAGGTCAATGAAATCAAACGGAAAAAAGAAGAGCTGGAAGAGTCTTGGAGGCAGGCTGCCGTTGACGAAGGCGTCTTAGATGGCGAATCATTTGCTCTATGGGACCAAGAAGAAGTGACCTTGACTCAGCTGATCATGGAGTATGGATCGTCTGACTTTCTCTATGTCATCCCTTCAGAGTTTTCTGCGCTAAAGCTCCATCTGCATTCCAATATTCCGATTCCTCGAGAGTCGTGGTCAGACTTACTTGAGATGATGCTCTACCATCATGGATTCGGCCTAAAAAGACTCAATCCGTTTGCAAAACAGCTTTATCTACTCAAACAAGATTTAGGAGCTGTGCAAACCATTGCTTATAAACGAGAGCACGTGGCGCTAGCGCCTCCTGCCAGCCGGATTTGTTATCTCGTCATTCCTCCGATAGAACAAGTCAAGTCGGTCTTCCAGTTTTTTGAGAAATTCTCGGATAATAAACAAACTTTTGTCCATCAGCTCGGAAATAAAGTTGCAATCATTGCAATTAAAGAAGAAGTCGAAAAGCTTCTCGATTTTTATGAAAAAGTATGGGGATCGCAGTCTGGAAAGACAACAAAAGTGATTTCCGTTTCCAAACTGCCCGTGAGAGAAATGGAAAAGATCTTGCAGAATTTTTTCAGCGAAGCTCTAGATAAAACACGCGCCCCGTTTGGCAAGCCCGAACCCGAAAGTTTAGCGATTTTTTCACTCGGTGCAAGTAATAGCCTGGTCTTTATCGGCCCCAAAGACAGCGTGGAAAGAGCAGAAAAAATCGTGAGTGACACCGAAGACCAGCTTGAAGATCCTGCCGAGATGACCATTCATATCTATACCTGCCGCCATAGCGATCCCACCGATCTTGCGGCCGTTTTAGAAAAAGTCTACATGTCCCTCATCACTGCCAATCAAGAGCCTGTCTCCAAAGACACCGAGGTCTCTTTTAATTCCCAAGTGCAGGGGGTAAAAGCGCCGCCGGACGGCTACCCTCCCATGGCTCCGCTCGTTGTACAGCCGGCTCCTCTTAAACCCGGGCTTACTGCCAAACTCGACGTCGAACAAAGCTCTGCCGCCCATTTTATTCCCGATCCAAAAACCGGAACGATCCTCATGACAGTGCGCCGCGATGTACTTGGCAAAATCAAAGAGCTTCTAAAAAAACTCGACATCCCGAAAAAAATGGTCCAGATCGAAGTTCTTATGTTTGAAAGACGGCTCCACTCGCAAAACAACTATGGCCTCAACCTTCTAAAACTAGGAAAAACCCATAATGGCGTCACCTATATGCCGACCGTCAAGCCGCACCTGCATGAAAAAGGCGTTCTGCCCGGCGTTCTGCAATTTTTCTTCCATGGACCCGCCCATAAATACACGCCCCACTTCGACGTCGCCTATAACTTTTTGCTGACCCAAGATGACATCCAACTCAATGCCGCTCCCTCCGTTATCACGGTGAATCAAACGCCTGCCACGATTTCTATTGTGGAAGAGATCTCGATTAATAATGGCGCCGCCCCGATTGACACGAACAAAGGAACCTCTTTTGAAAAGTCATTTGCAAGAGCCAACTACGGCATTATTATTAACTTAACTCCTACCATTCATATCGCCGATGAACCCGGTGAGCTCGGATCCGTGACGCTTCAAACAGATATTACTTTTGATACCACCAAGCCGCACCCGGACGACCGCCCGATGGTTGATAGACGCCATATTCAAAACGAAGTGCGCGTCGTCGATGGAGAAACCGTCATCATCGGCGGCCTTAGAAGAAAATCACGCAATGACCACGAAGAAAAAATACCCCTGTTTGGCGATATACCCGGCATTGGAAAACTCTTTGGCACCACGCAGCTGACCGACAACGATACCGAAATGTTTTTCTTCATCACTCCTAAGATCGTATACGATGCGAAAGAAGAGGTAAGCAAAATTCGAACAGAAGAGCTTAAAAAAAGACCCGGAGATATCCCGGAATTTCTCCTGCAAGTACAATCGGCTTATGAAAAACAGAGAAGAAAATTTTTCAAAGACAGTTTAAAAACATTGCTCTCCAATGACCGTTGAACACGAAAAGTTATGCGAAGATCTTCAGATTTTGTTTGACTGCGATCTCTTAAAATATCCGTTTATTCAAAAAGGGATCCATCCCGCTCCGTATACTTTTACAAAAAGCCGCCGTCTTTTACCTCTCATGGAAGAAGATGGAGTTGTAACTGTTGCAGTCGAAGATCCGCTCGACCTCGAAGCGTTAGAAGAGTTAAGAGCGCTCGTGCAAAAACCTTTAAAAGAAATTGGAACGACGAAGGAAGCGCTCGATGCAGCGCTCGAAATGTGCTACCACCAAAAAAGCGATGCCGCCTCTTCTCTGATTACACATCTGAAAGAACAAACTGCTTCAGCAGAGCTCAAATTCGAAGGGTATGACCTTCTCGATCAAACAGCCGACTCGCCCGTTGTCCGGCTTCTAAATCTCATGGTTTCAGAAGCGATTCAGCAAGGAGCCTCCGACATTCATTTTGAACCGTCGTTTCAAGGACTTGTTGTACGCTACCGCATTGATGGAGTGCTCCAGCGAAGACACGAGCCGCCCAAAGAGCTGCAAGCCTCTCTCATCTCTCGCATTAAGGTTCTAGCAAAACTCGATATTGCAGAACAGCGCCTTCCTCAAGACGGACGGATAAAACTCTATTTTGGCGGAAGAGAAATCGATTTTCGCGTCAGCACAATTCCGGTTGTCGATGGTGAACGCGTTGTCCTTCGGATCCTCGATAAAAGCAACATCGTTTTAGGGCTCTCCCAACTGGGGATGACGTCCGCACTCTATGACCGTTTTGAATCGCTCATTCATTTGACCGAAGGCATTCTTCTTGTCACAGGCCCTACAGGAAGCGGAAAAACCACCACACTCTATAGCGCCGTCTCCGATTTAAGCTCTCCCGATGTCAACATTATGACCATCGAAGATCCCGTCGAATACAAACTTCCTCATATTGCCCAGGTCGGCGTCAATCCCAAAATTCACCTCACTTTTGGAACCGGCCTGCGCCATATTTTAAGACAAGACCCCGATATCATCATGATTGGAGAGATCCGGGATAGAGAGACCGCAGAAATCGCCATTCAAGCCTCCCTCACCGGCCACTTGGTTCTCAGCACGCTTCAT
>JBGPMV010000018.1:0-15187 GCA_041487155.1 Rhabdochlamydiaceae bacterium | reverse complement strand
TTTTTGTGGGCTTGGCTCTGACGTTAAAAGCTCTATTTATTATCACGTAAAAAATATTATACTTTGGTCTATGTCAAAGTCAAATGATTTAAGAAGAGGCAGGACCTGTGTCTTTGCCCTCCATGTACACTTGGTCTTTGTGACCAAGTACAAGAGAAAGGTTTTTACAAAGGAAATCCTTAGAGTTACGCGTGAGATTTTCAAAAGTGTTTGTAAAGACTTTGAGTCTGAACTTATTAAGTTCGAGGGTGAGAGAGATCACGTGCATTTGCTTATTAATTATCCTCCGAAGGTGTCCATATCCAAGCTGGTTAACTCCTTAAAGGGTGTGTCTGCAAGATTGCTGCGCAAAAAAAGCTATCCGACTGTTGTAAAGTACTTATGGAGCGGGAGTTTGTGGTCTCCGAGTTATTTTGCTGGATCTTGTGGAGGAGCTTCTATTTCAATGATCAGGCAATACATTGAGGGTCAAAATACCCCGAACTAAACCGGCGCCTTACATCACGGCCCTGAAGGGCCCTGTTTTCCGGCGCTAGAAGATCAACAATTAAAGATAGTAAAATTAAGAGTGGCAAGCGTAGATGAATCCAGTCAATCCCGTAAGTAGTAAACTCGCCAGCTTTTTCAAATATGGGGGTGTCTCCGGAGAACAGCTAAGTAGAGTACAAGAAGAGCAGGTTCGTGTCACTCGTTCCTATGATGCACAACCAGGAAGAGAACTCTCTTTAAATTGTGTGTCTAAAACTGTAGGGATTGCTCGGTCATTGTTTTCCCAAGCAGCCAACAGTGGATTTAGTGTTGCTTGTGAAGAAGCAGTTGGAACTGGAGGTATCATAGATGATGTCATTCGACGACGAGGCGAAGAGATTAGAAAATATGAAGAAGAGATAAGAAGCATGGGCATTAGCAACATCGTCACTATTGAAACTGCTTCACTACAAAAAATTATTTGCAAAGATGAGGAATTTCTAATAAATCTTCAGGAGAAGGCTCATCGAACAGCCCTTTTTGTTTTTGATTTAGAGGCTCAAGAAGGGGAAAAATCTGCTATCGGGTGTAAAGAGACAAGGCGTCGAAACGTTTCTCCTGATCAAATTAAGTGCGTAATCATTTCTGAGAGATATCGAGATATAGTGACGCCGAATAGTCGAGAGTATGGAATTCCGTTAGACAAAGTCATCTTTGTGGACGATACAGAAGAAAGTATTAGCGTTAGTTATAAGTAATTGTTCACGGGGTACAGCAGGCCAATTTTTCCAGAGTTGATAAAAAAGATTTAGATTGATAATTTTGTTTGGCATGAAGCCAACCTATGATAAGCTTTTTTTCTTAGTCCAACACCAAAGCAAAATAGTTTTCGAGCAAGAACAATCGATTAAGCGGCTTGAGAAAAAAGTTGCTGAGCTCGAAGAGAGACTAAAACTCAACTCCAAGAACAGCTCTAAACCACCCTCTTCAGACCAAAAAGGTTCCTCAGAACCACACAAAAAAGGTGGTGCAAGACCAGGGCACCCTGGTCATTTTCGTTCTCTTTTTCCAGCAGAACAGGTTCATAAGCGAGTTGTTCTTCAAGTCACAACCTGCCCCGCTTGCGGCACTTCTGTAAAACCAACTAACGAACCACCTTCCATACACCAACAAGTTGAAATCCCTGAAGTTTGCTTCCACGTAACGGAATACGAGCGTCATGAATATTATTGCCCCTGCTGTCGCTCTTATGGTGTTGCTCCTCTTCCAGCACGAGTAGGAACTTCTGCTTTTGGGACACGGTTAACCGCATTTACAAGCTTTTTGTCTGGAGCATGCAGACTTGGCAAACGAATGGTTTTAAGAGTCCTCGAAGAGGGCCTTGGAATCAAAGCAGCTGTAGGCTCTGTAAGCAATATTGAAAAACGAGTCTCGCTGGCTCTTAAAGCTCCCTATGAAGAGATCGAAAAAGAAGTCAGGCTTAGCAAAGACACAAAGCACATCGATGAAACGAGTTGGAGAAGGTGGGGAAAATCCGAATATCTATGGGTCATGTCGACCAGTCAAGCCACTCTATTCAAAATCCAGGAAAATCGTAATGCTTTATGTAGGGATGAGCTTCTTGGAGAGGCCAAATGGACTAAAGCAGCCATCGTAACAGACCGACTTGCACTCTATCGCTTCGAAAAAGACCACCAATACTGTTTAGCACACCTACGGCGAGATTTAAAATGTTTTGCTGAACATGCCGGTCTTGATGGTGAATGGGGTAGCGTAATGTTGGGCTACGTAGATAAACTCTTCGAGTTCTGGAAAGAGCACCGTGAGAAACAAAGAAGTCGCAGGAGCTTGAAGCATGGCACAAGGCGGTATCGAGATGAGTTTATATACGGGCTGCTTATCGCAGCTAAGAAAAACCGCCACTCACGATCATTAAGCCGGTTCGCAAAGAGCCTTCTGCGCCAATCTAAAAAGCTTTTTGTGTTCATCGAAAGAGAGGGTGTAGAGCCCACAAATAATCAAGCTGAGAGAGACTTAAGACACTCAGTGATCTGGAGAAAAATCTGTCATGGAACAAAGAGTGATCGAGGAGACCGCTTTGTTGAGAGAATCCAAAGCATCATCGGGACGCTTGCTCGCCAAGGACAGGGCTACTTGCAGTTCCTTACAAAAGCAGTTGATGCAATGAAAAGAGGGCTACCAGCCCCCATCCTTCTGCAACAGGCCTGCTAGACCCCGTGAACAATTACCTCCACGAATATACCAGAAAGTTTAGCTATGAAATGTTAACAGCGGGAATGGGTTGATCAAATTTGAACACCTAGATATCACGATGATCGTAAGTGGGTCGGGAGTTCCCGATCGGCGCTAAACCTCGGCGAGAGCCGGGGTTTTTCGCTTTCTATAGCACGCTCTAGAAATCCCAGCGCAGTTGGAGGCTAGCTCCCTGCAGGGTAAGATCTCCGTTTTGGTCTGCCATTGCATCGGTGGTACTTGCCCCGCCATTAGAAGCAGGGATCTGCGTGAACTTCTTGATTCTATTTTGCGAGAACCATTCGCTCCATTCATACCCGGCTGTGATAGCAAGCCTGTATCGATTCTTAAAAAAGAAGCGCTCCCATTGAAAACCAATGAGCGCTTCTAGATTAAATGCCCCTGTCGTTAGATGTTGATTCAAAGTCAGAGGTATGGTTTGCGTCACGATATTACCGCTGATTGGAATGAACGCATTATATTTTTCTCGTATTTGAAAATCTCCATAGAGAAGAGAGCCGCCTAGATTTCCGATGAGCGATAAGCAGGAGTTCATTCTCCACTGCAGTCCCGATCCGATGTGCGCGCCTACTCCCCAAAATTGAGTCTTTGCTTTGAATGATGTTGCTGCCTCAAGAGGCTCTATAGCTTTGTAACTCGCATGGTAGTCTTGATCGATCGTTGCGCCGCGGAGCCCTATAAAAGGGTGCACCGAAACCGTGCGCGCAATGAAATAATTGCGTCCAAGATCTAGATCATAAGTATTATAATTTAATTCCCACTTTGCACGCGCATGAGTGGTTACATTTCCTAAGAGGGTTGATCCCCACCAAGGCAAAACCGTCCCGCTTTTTGAGCCCGTCTGCTCCGTATTAAAATGGGTCCAAAGCGCGCTTAAATCCCAAAAATCTTGCGATTCAAATGTATATCCGATCCCCACACGAAAGGCAGGGTTCCATTTAACTTCGGGTGAGACAACATGTGTTGAAATCTTAGGGGTCAAAGCATTGATCGTTTCAGACAGTCCATACTCCAGACCTTCTTCATCGGCTCTCCAATAAAGAAAATCGGCTCGCATAAAGAAACCGCCGTCATAAAGGCTGGGACTGCTTTTTCCCTGCCACTGATGATGGATATTTTTCTCGCCTACATCTTGCGGGGTTGCTTTTTGAGATCCTTGCATGCCTGCAGCCATGCTTGCAGCAAGGGCGCTAAACGGCATCTTTCCATTTGCATTTTCACAGCCGGCTGTGAAAAGCATTAAACCTGCCAGCGATATTGCAACTTGCTCTTTCATACTTCTCTCCAATTGGACGCTTAAAATCCATCCTTAGCAAATGGGAGAAATAATTAAAATAAAAATTTTACTTTACAGGCTTAGGAAATTGTATAACCTTTAAATCATCAGCTACAATCGTGGATGGAAAAATGGCGCGAGCTTCTTTTTCAAAGCCGTCCAGCTCTTGATATCTTGCAGAAAAATGGGTCAGCACCAGAAGCTTCACATTTGATTTCTTGGCAATGTGCGCCGCCTCTTCTGCTGTCATATGCAAATACTCTTTTGCAAGATGAGCATGTTCTTTAAGATAGGTGCTTTCACATAAAAGAATCGTCGCATCTTGTGCAGCCTCTAAAGCTCCGGGGCAAGGCAGCGTATCAATGACGATGGAAAAGACATCCCCTTTTTGGAAGTAACTAACATCGTCTAAGAGTATTTTTTTTCCGCCGAGCGTGATGGAGCCTTGTGCTTCTAGCTGCCGAACCAGCGGCCCTTCGACTCCTGCCGATTTGAGTTTTTCTTTTTCAAAACGGCGGACATCTTTTTCAATGATGCGATAGGCAAAGTTTTCAACGCCGTGATCGAGCGCATACGCTTCGATACGGAACGTCTCGCCTTCTTCAACCAGACCCGGTTTGTGGATGGGATGCTCAATCACCTGCAGAGTGTCATGGTACATGGTTCCATAGCGAAGCCTGTCGAAATAAACTTTTCCGCTGGCCGGATAATAACAATGAATGGGATGGGCCACCTTATCTAAATTAAGGCGCATCAGCATCGACCCCAGCCCTAAACAATGGTCGCCGTGAAAGTGGCTTACAAAGATGCGGGTAACGCAGGTGGGCGCAACATTTGCAAAGATAAATTGCCGCTGCGTGCCTTCACCTGGATCAAAAAGAAAACCTTCCTCATTCCATCTGACTAAATAAGCGCCATGGTTGCGCCGGCGCGTCGGCTGCTGGCTGGAACATCCCAATATGATTAAATCTTTTACGGTCATTGCGGACTCCGCTCAAATAATGAAAGACGCCCTAAAAGCGTTCCGAAGATCCCGCCAATCACGTGCGCGGTGTTGGCGATATTTGCAAAGCCTGGCTTCATATGAAAGAACTCTAGCGTCATCGAAATGACTTCTAAACCCAGCATGGCTAGAACAAAAACAGTTACAAAGATGATCACCGGCCGCTGAAGCGGATACCCTTCCCAGGGAGCCCTCTTTTGACGCATCCAAATAAAACCGACCAATCCTACAATGATGCCTGAATACCCGACGAAAATCGGCCCGCTGACAAGATATTGGGCGACATTGCTCATCACTCCTATTAATAAGGAGAGGAATAGATAGCGGAACTTACCGAGTCTTTCTTCCACCTGCCGGCCCAAGATGAAAAGCCAGGCCATATTGAAGAGGATATGGAGCCAGCCGCCATGCAGCAAGACAGGAGTTATCAGCCGCCAGAATTCTCCTTGCCTGATTTTCCCAAAGAGCGTACCTTTTGGAAGCTTTTCTAAAAGCGTCCAGTCTCGAGTGACAATCATTTCAGACAACCCGTCCCATTTCGGAGCGTCTTGAATCTTCTTAAACCTGGCTTGAAGCTGAGGGGAGAGCGCTTTCATATCTGCGTCTGTCTTGATATGATTTTTATTCAAAAAATCACTTACCTTAGCAAGGTACATAGGATAATCAAATACGAGCGCCTTCTGAATCGGAACGAGTTCGTATTCCAGGGCAATGTCTCCCTTTTCCTGCTCTAAGCGCCCCATCTGGATCAGCATCCACAAAAAAAGAAATCCGCAAACGACAATAATCAAACTCGTGAGTGAAAAAGACGATTTACGGCGCGGAGGCTCCATGCGGACTTTCCAATGAGCCGGCGGCTTTGCCTGCGGATTTTTTTCCGGTTCCATACGAGTGGAAGAGGGGTTTTGCTGCCACTCTTTATAAAGCTCTAAAGCTTTCTCGATGTCATCTTCTTCGACAACCCAGACGCGGCACGTGGGCGGCACAGTCGAGTCATAGAGGCTTTTAACCCCATGATTTTGCAAAAAAAGTTGAAGCCCAAAAGCCTCTTTCTCTGTCTGAAATTCGGCTATTAATCGCATGTGTCTTTGATCTTTTTAATAAGGTTGGAAGTTGAAAGCCCGGGCAGCAAAGAAACAATATGAATTTTCCCGCCGTGGCGTTTCACAACTTCAGCTTCTATACACTCGGCGCCATACTCCGCGCCATTGACGTGGACATGGGGCCGTATTTTCTCTAAGATACCACGCGGGTCGGTTTCATCAAAGCATGTAACGAAACTGACAAACCCGAGCGCTGCCATCATACGGGCTCTATAAGGGAGAGAAACAATCGGTCTTTTAGGGTTTTTGTATTTTTGGATGGAGCTGTCGGTATTGAGTGCAACGATGAGCACATCGCCCTGAAGAGAGGCCTCGTAAATGATATGAAGGTGGCCTGCATGCAAAAGGTCGAATGAGCCGTTGAGCGTCACGATCTTTTTTCCCTCTTTTTTCAAAGCCTCAACTTTGGAAATGAGATTTTCAGGCTCAATCCATTTTTCTGCAAAATATTCTTCAAAGCTTGTGGGGGAACGCGACACGGAAAACCTCATCGTAGTGATCCACAAAATGGACCTTCAGTCCCTTTTTAATATACGCGGGAAGCTCATCAAAATCACGCTTATTTTCTTTGGGGAAGACGAGAGTTTTAACGCCCGAGCGGCGTGCGGCAATCAATTTTTCTTTCACCCCGCCAATTGGAAGCACTTTTCCGGTTAATGTCAGCTCGCCTGTCATACCCAGATCCTGCAGAACCGGTTGGTTTCTTAGGAGCGAAATAAGCGAGGTGAGCATCGTTACGCCTGCCGAAGGGCCGTCTTTGGGGGTGGCGCCTTCAGGAATATGAATGTGGACCAGTTTTTTTTCGAAAAAAGGAATTCCCGGCGCATAGTCAGAATAGGCGCTTTGCAAATAACTCCAGGCGATTTGGCATGATTCTTTCATGACATCGCCGGCTTGACCTGTCAGCTTCATATCTGTTTTCTCTGCAGGGAAGTCAATCGCTTCGACATACAGCGTCGCCCCGCCCATGGATGTCCATGCCAGGCCCATGCAAACACCGATAGGAGTTTTGGGATAGAACCGATCGGTTGTAAAGATCGGCTTGGCCAAATATTTCTCCAAATTCTTTTCAGTAATATGGTGGACAAGCTCTTTTTTCTTTTTCTTCGATCTAGATTCTTCTGCCTTCACAATCTGAACAGCAATTTTACGCATCACTTTTTTGATCGAATTTTCAAAAGTCCTGACACCTGCTTCCCTAGCATACCCATTGATCATGTGTTTCAAAGCGCCGATAGAAAAATCGATATCATGCGCTTTAAGCCCCATCGATTTTCGGTTGCGCGGAATCAAAAACTCCTGCGCAATCTTAATCTTTTCCTGCATGATGTAACCTGAAAGACGCAAAATATCCATGCGGTCTTTTAAAGGCTCGGGAATCGTGTCTAAAACGTTGGCGGTCACGATAAACAAAATATGTGATAGATCGCAGCGGACATCGAGATAATGATCCAAAAAGTCTTTGTTCTGCTCCGGATCCAGCACTTCTAAAAGAGCAGAAGCAGGATCGCCTTGGTAGCTGCTTCCCAGCTTATCGACCTCGTCCAACATGATGACGGGATTCATCGTCTGCGTGAACTTGAGCGCCTGAATTATTTTCCCCGGCATCGATCCAATATACGTTCTTCGGTGCCCTTTGATTTCCGCTTCGTCTCTCATCCCGCCGACAGAAAATCTGTAAAATTGACGATTAAGAGCGCGTGCAATGCTTTTTCCTATGCTTGTCTTCCCCACTCCTGGCGGTCCGACTAAACAAATAATGCTCCCCTTCACGCCTCCAGAGAGTTTTCCGACGCTGATAAATTCCAAAATCCTCTCTTTGATGTCTTCAAGTCCGTAATGATCTTCTTCTAAAATCTTCTTCGCTTTTTTCAGATCATGGGTTTCTGTCGTTGTCATTCCCCAAGGAACAATCGTCAGCCAATCGAGATAATTGCGGCAGACCGCATATTCGGCCGATTGAACCTCCAGCACGGAGAGTTTATCCAACTCTTCCTTGATAACAGCCATCACATCATCGGGCACTTTTCTTTTCTTAAGACGCGCGTCAAATTTTTCTATATCGATCGAGCGGTCTTCTTTTTCGATTCCAAGCTCTTTCTTGATCGTTTTAAGCTGCTCTCTTAAGAAAAAATCGCGCTGCGATTTGGTAATCGTCTGTTCCATTTTTTGAGTGATGGAACTTTGAAGCTTGCTTAAGTCGAGCTCTTTTTTAAGAAGGAGAAGGGCTTTATCAATCCGCTGATTCAGATCAAATGTTTCTAAAACATCTTGAAGCTCTTCACGTCCCGCTGTTGTGAGCGCCACGGCAAAGTCTGCCAGCTTTCCTGGCTCTGTAAAGTCGGAGTGCGACAAGAAGATTTGAAGCTCTTCTTTGAAAAGAGGATTGAGTTTCAAAAGCTCTTTGATCGTTGTAATAATGCTAATCGAATAAGCCTTGAGCTCTTTGGTCAGCTTTCTCGATTCATCTTCATGGTATTGAACTTGTGCGCGGGGGTATTTCGATTTGACCGGTTTTTTGATCGAAATCCTCTTCTCCATGTTCAGGACGACCTGGGCTCCTCCCTGCTCCATGGGAATGATGCGCAAGATGCGCGCTAAAACGCCCACTTTGTAGAGATCTTCGAACCCTACTTTGTAGACATCGACATCTTCCTTCTTGGTGAGGAAGAGCCCCATGCATTTATGCTCGGTTTTTGCCACCATCTTTAAAACTTCATAGAAAGGTCCCGGCTCAATCACAAGAGGCGCTGCCATTCCCGGAAAAAAAGGACGGCGTGTCAATGGAATGACGAAAACTTGATCGGGTCCCGGCGAAAAATTTTCCAGCTCTTGTTTGGACTGAAGAGATTCTTTTACAGCCTCGGTAATGGATTCTTCTTCGTCGTCACTGATTTCGTCTGTTTGATTCATCAAAACCCTTTTTTCTACCTTTATCGGATCTAATTAGCTCTTGTCAAACCTTATAACCTATCACTACTCCCCAAATATCGCAATCCAAGGTATAATGGGAGGCATGACAGCCCTCATTATTGATACATCAGGCTCCGCAGGTATTATCGTCTATGCAAAAGACGGAAAAATCGTTCAATCTTTAGCCCTTCCTCAAGGGCGGGATTTGTCGAAAAATTTATTTCCGTTGATTGCCGGTTTTGACAATATAAAATTTGAATTTGTTGCAGTTGGCCAAGGCCCCGGAACATTTACCGGAACGCGTGTGGGAGCCATGGCAGCCCAAGCTCTAGCTTTTGGATGGGATATTCCTCTCATTGGTTTTTCATCGACCTTGCTGCCAAACCTCCCCCAAATTGCCCTTGAAACCTACCAAACCTTCCTTGACGCCTCTCCTTCAACGCAGATTGAACTTGTCTATATTTCCCCTTCGACATAACATATTCAGTGTTCTTAAATAGAAGAGGAGTATTGTTTTATCATGACTAGTGTGAAAGTGCGTCCCGGAGAGCCGATTGACAAAGCGCTGAGAGCTTTGAAGAAAAAAGTTGATAAAGAAGGCGTTTTGAAAGCCGCGAAAGCGCACAGATATTATGATAAGCCCTCTGTGAAAAGTCGCGCCAAAGCAAAAGCTGCTCTCAAATACAAAAAACTCAAAACGTTTAATAAATATTAGCAGTCGTGCCTTTGATTTGCTAAAAAAAGACCCCATCGGGTACACTTAGGTCCACTATGTCTGATTATTACAATATTCTTGGTGTTTCACGCTCAGCGACTCAAGATGAGATCAAAAAAGCCTACCGCAAAAACGCTCTCAAATACCACCCCGATAAAAATCCCGGCGATGCCGCTTCTGAAAAAAAGTTCAAAGAAATCTCCGAAGCTTATGAAGTCTTAAGCGACGACAAGAAAAAACAGATTTATGACCAATATGGCCCTGACGCTCTTCGAGGCGGACCCAGTGGCATGGGTGGACATGGAGGCCATGGTGGCATGGGCGGATTCTCTTCAACAGAAGAAGCTCTTCGTACATTTATGAACGCCTTCGGCGGCGGCGGTGGAGGAGGCAGTATTTTTGATTCTTTCTTTGGCGGTTCTGAGGCCGGTGAGGCAGGCGCTGTGCAACAAGGTGCAAGCAAGAAAATGAACCTGACCATCAGCTTTGAAGAAGCGATTAAAGGCTTAGAAAAAGAGGCTTCCATCACCAACTATGCCCTATGCGATACATGCGATGGATCGGGGGCAGCCTCTCTATCTGCCATCAAAAAATGCGTTCGCTGCCACGGAACCGGCGTCACGCATCAAAGCCGCGGATTTTTTAGCATGTCATCGACGTGCGGCTCATGCGGAGGTCATGGCAAAACGATTTCTGATCCTTGTAAAACCTGCCACGGCGAAGGGCGCGTTAAGAAAAAACAGTCGATCACCATCAAAGTCCCCGCCGGCATCGACAACGGCATGCGTCTTAGACTTGCCGGCCATGGCGATGCAGGCCCTGCAGGCGGCCCTCCCGGCGATTTATACGTTTACATCAACGTCGAGCCCCATTCTGTCTTTCATCGCGACGGCGACGATGTCATCCTGGAGCTTCCCCTCTCATTTACAGAAGCGGCCCTCGGTACAAATAAAGAGATTCCATCCCCTCATGGCGGTTCCTTCTCTATAGATATTCCCGAAGGCTCGCAGCCTGATAAAGTTCTTCGCGTCCGCGGTAAAGGCGCTCCAAATGTTCATGGCCAAGGCGACGGAGACTTGCTCGTTAAAATCTCCCTTGAGACGCCTGTCCGCCTTTCTGATAAGCAAAAACAGCTCTTAAACTCTTTTGCCGAGCTTGAGACCGACGCAAACTCCCCTCGAAAAAAGAACTTTTTCGACAAAGTCAAGTCATTCTTTAAGCATTAGTAGCTCAATCTTAGCAATATACATTATTTTCATTTATAAGTAACTCAAAATCAATAAATTACGTTTTTATAACACTTTAAAATCTTTTCTTCCTTAAGTTGCTTATTCTCAGCCTATTATTTATTAAATGTATTTATATTAAATATTTTAGTATAATGTTTATTATAAACATTAATATTAATAGGAGCTTTTATGACATTAGCATCTTTAAACCCAAACACCTCTTTTCCACGTGAAAAATATCTGGTATCCGATATCCTGTCTTTTCTACATTCAAAAGACCTAAGAAGCTCTATATGTGTCTCTAAAGAATGGCACAAAGTTATATCAGATAACATCATTAGACCTAATAACACTTGGTATCAAAAAATTCTGAATTTCTTTATCTCCAGCCCCATCCCTGGGTGTCCCATGGATGACTGGCAAAAGGGTAATGTTCTACTTTACGACAACATCAATCAAAAGGTAAACATGGATGGGAA
Organism: Rhabdochlamydiaceae bacterium; assembly: GCA_041487155.1. GTDB lineage: Bacteria > Chlamydiota > Chlamydiia > Chlamydiales > Rhabdochlamydiaceae > PALSA-1444. The sequence goes on along the minus strand of JBGPMV010000018.1, from coordinate 3,727 downwards.
GCTGGCATCTTCAATAAGTGAAGTACGTTCCAAATTTTGTACAATATTGATGGGCAATCAGCCTTCTAACGATTCACTTGTTAACCTAATTCTAAAATCTTGCTATATTTATGAAAAATACATTCCAATTGCTTTTGCAGTAGCTACCCATCTGAATCGCCAAGACGCCTGTGAGAATATTATCAATACAGGTTTTCTACCTAAGCAATAGTGCATACGGCAATGAACGGAAAGGGCAGTATAGACTTTAATACAGCAAATACTTCTTCCGTTTTTCTAGAAAAGCTTTTCTTTCGTCGAGATCAATCGAGGCCATTTTCCAGCCGGGATATTTTTCGCTGGTGAGAAGATCGAGCACAAGCGGTGTTCCATTGACATGCGAAAAGGTGGTCTTTTTTGAGGTTGGCGTGCTTTTTAAGCGCCTTGCGACCTCATGAGGATAAAGAGACTTTAATACTCCCATAATTAAATAACCTGCAGTGACCGGACGAAACACCGTCACATCTGTGACAACTAGGCGCACGCCATGGCACTCTTCGTGTTTATAAGGTCCAAAAAATGGCTTGAAGTGGAACGGAAGAAATTTGATACCGGGAAGCTTTTGATTAGAAAGCGCGATTGCAAATTTATCAGCATCGATCCAAGGCGTGCCAATAATTTTAAAGGGAAGCGTATACCCTACGCCAATATTTACAAGCTCGAGCTCTCCTAAAACTCCTGTGGATGGATAATAAATCGGGGTGTCATCTTCTGGAATCTGAGGACTGGTGGGCGTCCAGGTAAGTCCTGTCTCTAAGAATCTCATTTCTCTTTTCCACCCTTTCATTGGGATCACTTTCAGTTTGCAGTCGACATGGTATTCGCGATTAAAAAAGAGGGCAAGCTCGCCGATGGTCATTCCGTGGCAGTAAGGAACGTTGATGTAGCCGAGAAATGATTTTTCTTTTTCTTGGAGCATGGGCCCGTCGACAATCACGCCGCCCATAGGATTAGGTCGGTCCAGAACAATGACTTCGATTTTATTTTTTGCTGCCTCTTCCATCATATAAAAGAGAGTTGTCGTATAAGTGTAGCAACGGCTTCCGACGTCTTGGATATCATAAATAATGACGTCGATTCCTTTTAACATCTCTTCCGTTGGGCGCCTGTGGGCGCCATGAAGACTATAGCAGGGAATTTTTCCGATTGTGCGATCACCGACTTTTTCACCAGCAAACGAAACGCCTTGTAGGCCATGTTCGGGAGAGAACAGCGCCACTACTTTATAAGGCCCCTGCCCTTCAATCAGCCGGTCTATCGTCGAGCGAAGCTCGCTATCAAGTCCTGTTTGGTTGGTCAAAAGTGCGACTTTTTTTCCGGTGAGGCTGGCAAGATTGACATCGTCAAATAGACAGTCGGAGCCGAGTTTTACTCTCGGGAGAGCAAAAAGAGAAGTCCAACTCAGAAAAAGAACAACCAATATTCTCATCTAGTCTCCAGGAAATGATTGAGTCGATAGTACATGAGATTATCCACAAACTCTTCAGAAAAGGAAGTACAAAGAATTTTTCGAAGCTTGGGATAACATGCAGAGGTCGAAAATCCTTCGAAAAAATAAGGCTTTAAGTGGGCTTTTGCAGCTTCGACATCCACCTCTCCAAAAAAATCGGCTCCCAGGCAAAGATGATTTTCAATGCCGAGCTTTTGTGCATGCTGGATGTGAGCGATGAGATCTTCAGGGCTGCTGCCGATAAAATGCCGCACAAGATTAAGACCCACTAGTCCTTTTTTACGCACAATGCCTAAAGCCACATCATCGGGAAGGTTGCGCGGGTGGCTGCAGACGCTGCGAAAATTGCTGTGGCTAGCAATTGGAATGATCTCCAGCGTTTCGATTTCATTTAATATATCTTGTGCAAGGGGATCGGAGGCATGGCTTAAGTCAATGGCGATTTTTTTTCCGCTCATCCACTGCAGGAGTTTTTTTCCGTCTTCTTTAAGACCCGTTTGTGTCTCAGCGCCCCCTCCAAATCGATTCTCTTCATTCCATGTCAGGCTGATATATTGGATGGGGTATTTATTCCACCAAGCCTCTATGCGTTTAAGTCCTGCTTCTAACGGCTCTTTTTCCGTGCAAAACCCGGAGGCATTTTCAATGGCAAGCTTGTACCTCAGCCGGGGTCCAAAAAAATCGGGATCGAGATGGGAAAGATTTTCAAAGATTTCAAATTGCCGGGCTCCTTGCCAAACTGAAGCTGCCCCTGTGACGGTGTAGATGGGAAATGTCTGAATGGCAACGCCTCCTTCTTGCAAGGAAGAGGTCGAAGATTGCGACTCAAGATCCTTCACGGTCCGTTTAGGATCGTTCGACAAATACCAGAGGAGATCACAGTGGAAATCGGCAACTTTCATTCTATCATTAAGAATATCAGTTGAGAATTTTAGTTCAATGGATATTCATTTTTTGTTATGTCCAAACACATGATCCAATTAATCATCTTGTTCGGCATCGTCAGTTTTTTTGCAGACATCGCTTATGAAGGGGCGCGAAGCATCATCGGTCCTTTCTTTGCTATTTTGGGAGCTTCGGGCGCCGTGGTAGGCACCTTTGCAGGCTTGGCAGAATTTGCAGGGTATGGCATCCGCATCCTTTCGGGGGTGGCGGCCGATCGAACAAAAAATTATTGGCTCTTAACCTTTGTGGGATATCTGTGCAATCTCGTTGTCATTCCTCTTTTTGCTCTTGCAGGAAGCTGGCAGACGGCCGCGGTTCTTCTGGTGCTAGAGCGGGCAGGTAAAGCGCTTCGTACCCCTTCGCGCGATGCGATGCTCTCTTATGCCTGCAAGGAAGTGGGGAGAGGCTGGGGGTTTGGGCTGCACGAGGCGTTTGATCGCTTTGGCGGCCTTATCGGCCCATTCATCATGTTTGGGATTTTATCGACAGGGCCCCATTTCAAACTGGGATTTGCTATTTTAGCTCTCCCGGCAGCCTTGGCGCTCGGCACTCTCTATATCGCTTACAAAAAATTTCCTCATCCGGAAGTATCAGAGCCGTCTCAAGAGCCTTTTTCACTCAAAAACTTTTCACGCCCCTTTTGGATTTTTCTTGCAGGCGCAGGTTTTGCCGGCGCCGGCACACTCAATTTTGCCCTCGTCTCCTACCATCTCCAAAAAAGCGCGATTGCGACAACTTCTCACATTCCTCTGTATTACATGGCAGCTATTGCCGCCTCCGCGATTTTTGCTCTGATCGGAGGAAAATGGTTTGATTATGCACCTAAAGCCTCGCTCTATTTTGGGATTATTTTAGGAAGCATCAGCTCTCTGTTGCTTTTTTTAGGCAGGCATACAGAACTATGGATAGGAATTGCATTCTGGGGCATTGGCATGGCAACGCAAACAGCGCTTTTTAGAAGCGTGCTGGCCCATCTGATTCCTCCTCAGCAGCGCAGTACGGGGTATGGGATTTTTGGCGTTGTCTTTGGACTTGCTTGGTTTTTAGGAAGCGCGCTCATTGGAGTGCTCTACGATATCTCGATTGCATTCAGCGCCATTACAAGCCTTGTGCTTCAGCTTCTTGCCATTCCATTCTTGAGAAAAGTAATCATTAAAAGTCGAGATTCCATCTGACGGTAAGCCCTTGAATGCCGATTACACCATTGCTCATGGTTGTTTGTTTGGCCTGTGTTGGAGCGGCAGTCGTTGTGCGGTAGACTTCATGGAGATTCGCCCAGAAGCTCAGTTCATA
>JBGPMV010000017.1:0-15610 GCA_041487155.1 Rhabdochlamydiaceae bacterium | reverse complement strand
CTATCTTGCTTTTCTTCGTAGACGGCTAAAAAGCCGGGGAATTTAATGACCGAGCCGGTGGCTCTTAAGACCATTTTTTGGCTGGCTTCGATGTCGCAGGAAATCGTGTCGTAAACGGCCGGGTTCATTTGAGAGGCGATGTATCTTTTCCAAATGAGCGTATAGAGTTTGAATTGATCGGGGGTGAGGTATTTCTCAATTTTCTCAGGAGCGAATTGAAGGCTGGTGGGACGGATCGCTTCGTGGGCGTCTTGCGCGCTTTTTTTCGTTGAAAACAGGCGCGGCGCATCGGGTAAGTACTCTTTTCCAAAGACTTTGACGATGTACTGTCTTAAAGGCGTCATCGCTTCGGGCGCAATGCGGACCGAGTCGGTACGCATATAGGTGATCAAACCTTCCGAGCCCTCTTTTCCGAGCTCGACCCCTTCGTAGAGGGTTTGAGCGATTTTCATTGTGCGTGTGCCAGAAAATCCAAAATGTCGGCTGGCCTCTTGCTGCAGCGTGGATGTGATAAACGGCGCGACGGGATTTCGTCTTTTCTCTTTTTTCTCCACATCGGCGACTTTATATTGCGAAGCTTTGAGCTTCGCAACCAAGGAGTGAGCTGTTTTTTCATTGGATACGAGAAAAACATCCTTCCCTTCAACTTTTTCCTTGTCGATCCTTTTGCCATCGACTGTGATCAACGTGGCTCTAAAAGGATTTTCACTTTTCTTCGTTTGGAAATCGATATAGATCGTCCAATATTCAACGGCTTTAAACGCATCGATTTCTTTTTCACGATCGACGACGAGTTTTAATGCGACGGATTGAACACGGCCTGCCGACAGCCCGCCGTCTTGACCGCCTTGCACACGGCGTGTTAAGATCGGAGAAATTTTATAGCCGACGATGCGGTCTAGAAGGCGTCTTGCCTGCTGCGCATCAACTAATGCTTGGTCGATATCGCGGGGATGCTCCAGCGCTTCTAACACGGCTTCTTTTGTAATGGAGTTAAACGTCACCCGTTTGGCTTTTGTCTTGGGAGGAAGGATCGATAAGATGTGCCAAGCGATCGCTTCTCCTTCTCGGTCCGGATCGGGAGAGAGGTAGACGATCTCTGCTTCTTTTGCGGCTTTTTTAAGCCGTGCGATCACTTCTTTTTTTTCTTCTAAAACGGTGTACTCGGGTTCAAAGTCGTCTTTGATATCGATTCCGAAGCCTTTACGGGGAAGATCGCGGATGTGGCCGAGCGAAGCCTCAATCGAGTATTTCGGGCCCAAAAACTTTTTGAGCGTTTTAATTTTGGCGGGGGATTCTACAATGATGAGAGCTTTTTTCATTTTTCCGGAATTACAATTTTAATGTTTAATAGCACTAAACCAAGATTTCAAACAAGGATTATTCCTCGCGATATAATACAACAACGAGGGACTTTCTGGGAAAAAAATCTTATTTTTGGTAAGTAAATATTTTAATTCAGGTCAGTTGAACGCAAGCCGCGAAGATGTGTCAATTTTAAACCTTCTTCTAAAACCATCATCTTAAGTATGATATACGACAAGCTTAGAACCCGGGAAGAATCTATGACAACAAGAAGTTCATTTAGCCCAACGAGATTGGGGCCAGACTTTTTTATTTGGGAAAAATCCATTCATTCCATGCCAATTGCCGTTACCTCTTTAGGAGAAGAAGGCAAGCAAAGGTTTATGAGGCTGCTCGGCAAGGTTGAAGATAGGATTTGGCTTTCAATGCCCTACGGCAGCGACGCAAGAGGGCTCTCTAAAGAGCAAAAGCTTATTGAAAAATTGGACGCAATGTCATTAGGGATAAAAGATCCAATAATCCTTATTGCATTAGTGGCTACGACGATTTACACTATTCTCATCGTTCGCCGATTAACAGACGCTAAGCTTTAAATAAGGAGACTGTCCATGGTAACTCCTCTCAGCAACGCAACCGAAAGAGCTGCGTATTATCAACAGAACATGAAACCTTTTCCTATAGAACCTATGAGTAGGCTTCATAGGCACTGGGCCTACCTCAAAACGCCATCGTCAAGACAGATGGCAATGCAGCTGACTGCATTTGGTTGTGTCGCGGGTGGTGGATATACTGGCGCAAAGATAGGAGCAGCCATCGCAAATGGACGCTTAGCGCTCCCAAAAGAAGTAGATGAGAAGATAAATAATAGTCTGAAAAACTCTCGAATGGAAACCGCTTATTCTTTTGCACACATTTTCGGTCCTGCTTTTGGCGCAGTAGCGGGCGGTTTTATAGGCGCTTGTTTGTACATGTTCGGAGTAGAGCGAACGGGGCATTATCAAACCTGGGATTTTTATAGGGTGTCAGAAGGGACACTAGAGGCGATTAAGTTTGTTTATGCAGACGATAAGATTTTGAAGGATTTTTGCTGTGATGTAACTTTTGGCGTCTTTGAGTTGCCAGTTCACGTTCCGGCAGGTCATGTTTACGATATTTCTGTGATTAAAAAAGCGAAAAGGATCAATGGTTTAGTCGTAGATCCTCACTCCAATCCTCCATTTGCTGAAAAACAAACCATTCCTCTCTTTGAGATGGCGGTCGTGATTTACAAAAGAAGCAGGTTCCTTTTAAAAGAAGATATCACTGAGTTGAAAGCAAGTCCTGTGCTTAAAGAAGCATTAGAGCTATATCTTGAAGAAGTTGAAAGGGCCATTGCAGATCATTATTGGGCTGCACAGAATGTTGTAGAGGCTAGAAACAATCCTGGAGAACTTGAAGTGTTCTCTGAATTGTTCGGGGAGATAAATGACGATATTGACTGGGAAGCAAACTGGACCGCGATCTTGAACCAGAGATTTATGCTTCAAAATCCTAAGGCTATTGTTTTAGGATTTAATAAGTAAAGTGCAGTAAGATCTTAGAATATGAAATCATTAATTATCTTTTTATGTTTAATCCTGGTCTCTCCTCTAAGGGCCCAAGAATCTCAGGCCATCGCTGTGTGCATTCCGGCTTTTGAGGCGCCCGAGAGCTCGGTTCAAGCGCTGATTGAATCAGGCAGAAGACATTTTTGCAGGCTGCATCAGGTCGACTACTATATCTTAAGCGATCTTCCGGGTGAGATGGAGGGAGATGATATTGAATGGCTTGCTGGCGGGGGCGGGAAGTCGTTTAAGCTTTTTCAAGCGCTTCAGACGCATAAAAAAATCTTCGATCAATACAATTATTTGTTCATTATCAACCCCACAATGGTTTTTGCAGCGCCTGTGGGAAATGAGGTTTTTGGAGAGCTCATTGCGGTTCAAAAAGTGAATGCGACGCCTCAAAAACCGCTTTTTTCTGCAAGTTTTTTTGGGGGAAGGCCCGCAGCAGTTTTTGAGCTGTTAAGATTGGGATGCAGATATATCTACTCGGAGCAAAAGTCCAATGAAGAGGCTTTAATCAACAGATGTTTTAAAGAAAAATCTCCGACGCGCATTCTTAGCCCCTCCTATGCCTATCCAGAAAATTGGGAGCTGGAGTATGCTAAGAAAATTGTTGAAACACGGAGCTGAAAATGAAAAAGCGTTGGGGCATCATTGGAGCAGGAGTCGTTTTAGCCGCTTTGATCGGGCTATGGATCGATGGGCGCCGCTCGCCTGTTTGTGAAAATTGCGCGGCAAAAGAGGTTCCGTTCTTCCAAGTTTTTTCCTCGCCGACAGAAGATGTTAAGGCGCGTGTGCAAAAATTTGCCAGCCTTGCCCAGCAAACCTATGGAAATTTTCGAGTGGCGATATCGGCGGATGAAGCCCAACATCCCGATGTGGAAGAGTTTATCAAAAACGATCCCGAACGGTTCGTCAAGCTTCCGGATGGATACCAATCGCAAGAGCTGATTTATCGCTGGATTCATTCGGTGCCTGCAAGCGATATCATCGTTTTATTTCCATCCGATGGAGCGCTGGAAGAAAATGCGCTGGAGCTGCTCAAAAACTTTTATGCCGGATCGGCTGCGTGGCTGGCTTTTCAAGGCGATGTTAAACACTGGGCGCAAGATGGCGTGCTCACAGGCTATGCCAACCTTTTTCAGCAAATCAAGCTGCAAGAGTATTTAGACCATGGAACATTTTCAACAAACCGTGCTCCTGAAAACCGCCTGTTTGAGCTGGCAGGACGGCATGTTAGACGCTTAAGAGGCAGCTTTGTCGATGGAAAAAACTATGGCTACTCCTGGATTGCTCGGTCAAATAAACCGTATCCCCGCTACAGACCTACGGAAGAAAAACCTGCGCCAAAAACCGATCTCGTGGTTTTTTCATATGACCGGCCGCTTCAGCTTTACGCTCTTTTAGAATCGATCGATGCGTTTGTCCTCAACCTGGACCGTGTTGCAGTGATCTACCGAATCTCTGATCCCTCTTTCGAGGAAGGGTATGCTCTAGTTAAACAGAAGTTTCCCCTAGTTGAATACCTCAAGCAAGGAGAGCGTCCGGCCTCTGACTTTAAGCCGCTTGTTTTAAAAGCCTGCTTTGAATCTTCCAACCCCTACATTATGTTCGCCATTGATGACATGATTGTGCGGGGCCCCATCGATCTAAAAGAAGGGATTGAGCAGATGGAAAAAATAGGAGCCCTCGGTGTTTATTACCGTTTGGGAACGCATATTAATTTTTCATTCCTGCGCAACCAAAGCCAAGCGATCCCGCCTTCTGTCAAACTGGATGAACATCTCTATGCCTGGCAGTTTTCCGGAGGGGAAGGCGATTGGCAATATCCTCACACCCTCGATATGACCCTCTACCGTAAAAGCGATGTCAAAGAATTTCTAACAGCTCTTCAGTACACCCATCCAAATTCTCTAGAAAGCAAGTGGGCCCTCAAACGAAAAGTTAGCGGTGTCGGGATCTACTATGACACTTCAAAAGTTGTTAACCTACCCATAACCGTTGTGAACTCCGGCAGCCGCTTATCCGTCTATTCGACACAGGAGCTTTTAGATAAATTTTTACAAGGATTAAAGCTCGACATTAAGCCCCTGCAAGGGTATCGTAATAACTCAGCTTACGTAGATGTCCCTGTGAGTTTTGTAAAAAAAGATGAGACAAAGTTTTAAATTACTGATTTGTGTTCTGCTCCTGAGCTTTACTGCTCCTGCCGATGTCTTTGACATTGCGATGGGCTCAGAGACCAAGCACTGGGTGCATATCGAAAAAAAAGTCGATAAAGACGATTTAGCCGTCTTTCGCGCGCTCTTTCACCAAAACGCTCCTCTTGTCAAAACAGCCAGCGGGCCTGTTCAAATTCCTAAAGTCGTCCATTTTATCTGGCTGGGGCCTCGATCGTTTCCTCCAGAATCGGTCTCCAACGTTAGATCATGGATGGCCCAAAATCCCGATTGGAAATTTATTTTCTGGACCGACCGTCCCCGCGAAGCACCCTGCCATGGTATGGAGACGATCGTTTTAAAAGAGTATCCGTTTCCTTATCTTAGCAGATGTTACGCCTCCTCTGAAAACTGGGGTGAAAAATCGGACGTCCTCCGTTTTGAAATCCTCTATCAGCAAGGCGGTGTTTATGTCGATCACGATGCCAGCTGCTTAACGCCATTTGAGCCCTATCACCAAGCCTACCGGTTCTACTGCGGCCTTGAAACGCCCCATCCCCCCGTTGTCGGACGGTGCATCACCGCTGGCAATGGCGTCATCGGATCGTGCCCCGGCCATCCCATTGTAAAAAAAGTGATCGAGCTCATCGACCAAAGATGGGATGCCTTAAAAGAAAAATATCCCGGCTCCGACGGGTTTTCAAGAACACAAATCGTCATGGAGCGCACCTACATTGCACTCACCGACGCACTCGATGCGGTTTTAGATACAACCAGCCCCAATGACATCGTGTTTCCTGCGACGTACTTTTTTCCCAAAAAAGGGTTGAAGCCGGTTTTATCCAAACACTTCTTTGCCAATAGCTGGGCCACATCTTCTGATACGAATCAATTTGAAAAAGAAGTTCAGCAAGACATTAACAAAGTAGAAAAAAAGTTCAATAGATTAAATCTATTTCTTATAATTGCTTTGGGGATCAATTTACTTTTAATTTTAGGATTTGTTTTCACAAACAAAAAGAGGACCGTATGAAAAAATGGCTCGTGATTTTGCTGCTCCCGTTTCTTTTGGGATGCTCTAAGCAAGAAGACAAAGAAAATAAAATGGATTTTGAAACCCTGATGGGCCGCAACTTCCCCGCCTGGAAACACATCCAAACGCAGGAAGATTTTGATAATCTAAACTTCTTCAAATCCGTCTATGAAAAAAATATCCCGCTTCTCCAAGCGAAATCAACGATGCACCGCGTCCCCAAAGTTCTCCATTTCATTTGGATCGGCCCCAAACCCTTCCCTCGCGAATCGGTTGAAAACGTCCGCAGCTGGGTTGCAAAGCATCCTGACTGGACCATCAAGTTTTGGACCGACCGTGTTAGGCCTCTTCCCCATAAACAAATGGTCCTTGCCCATGTGCAAGATCTCAAATTCCTCCACCTCTACGACTGCTATAAAAAATCAGACAACTACGCCGAAAAATCGGACCTTCTCCGTTATGAAATTCTCTATCAAGAAGGTGGAATCTATATCGACCACGACGTGAAGTGCTTCCAATCGTTTGAGCCGCTTTCAAAAGCTTACGATTTCTACTGCGGTATGGAGATGCCTTATCCCACATCGCTGAGCACCACCGTTCTTCCGACCAACAACCTCATCGGATCGCGCCCCGGCCACCCCATGCTAAAAAGATCCATGGAATGGCTTGAAACTGAATGGGACCGCATCGAGCAAGAATATCCCGGCAAAGACCGCGACTCTGTCATCAATCGCGTCTCCCACCGCACCTTCCTCGTTCTCGGAGAGACTTTTAAGCTCTTAGCTAACAAAGATGGAAACCGCGATATCGCTCTTCCGACGTTCTACTTCAATGCTCCCGAAGACAAATACGCGATCTTCAGCCGCCACCTCTACAAAGGAACGTGGTTTGAAAACGAATCGCAATTTGAAAAAACCGTCCGCGAAAGACTCATGAAGATTTCTAAGAAGACCAACAAAATCCTTCTTGCCTTCGGAGTCTTTTCGTTTATCAACGTCGTGGGACTTGTCCTCCTCTTCCTGAAATACCGGCAGTCTCTTCGCAAAGCTGCTTAAAAATGGACGACGAAAAGCTTCTCTCTTTTTTCAAACGGGGGCTCATTCCGGGCCCCTCTGAAACTGAAGAGGAGTTTTTAAAACGAACTGCCGCCTCTCCTCCTCTTCCTGCCTGGAGTGCGATTAAACCTCTCCCTTCTCACTGGGGCTTTACCATCGACTGGGTGCCCCTCATCTACTCCAAAAAAAAGCTTCTTCCCTGGGAAGGAGCCCTCTTCTTTGACGACCACATACAACTCCACCCCAAACTTCAGACTCAAAACCTATTCGGCAACACACTCACCGAGATTTTACACCACGAGTCAATCCACGCCGCCCGCATCACGTTCCATGAGCCCCGCTTCGAAGAGTTTTTAGCCTACTCCACCTCCCGTTCTTGGAAGCGGCTGATCGGCCCACTGTTTTCCCGCCCCTGGGAATTTCCTCTCTTTGCCCTCGCGCTCCTACTGGTTCCCTACGCGCTCCCCATCCCCCTGTTTTTTCTCCTCAAGCTCTCCTACAACCACTACCTCTACTCTCGAGTCAAAAAAAGATTACCACCTCCTGTCCTCCTCTGCCTCACCGATCAAGAGATCCGTACCGGTTGGTATGATTTAACAAACAGCCTGCGGACACAGCTCATTAAGGCGCTCCTAAAAGATAAAAAAATTATTTAATTTAATTTTTAAGTTTTGAAGGGGTGTGTTGCATAACCCTCAGTACAAAAATTTAACTGTTTGATTATGAACAAGTTTTGTTTGCTCAATTTAGAGTCTAAAAACGGGCTCCTTATAGAGAGTTATGCAATACACCCCCAACAAGATCAAATACTGGAACATTCCAACCTGGTTGAATTTAATTCAGGTAAATATACTGGGAATGTATTTGAGTCTCATTTCCAAGAAATAATTAGCCGTGTTTTTTCATCCGGTTTTGCGCCTAATGGTTATGTCGACTGGCTAAGTCAGCAGATAAATGCCCTTCCTGGTGATACTGAACACAAAGACACTCTTCTCGAATGGCTACCGAAAAGAACCACCTAAAACACCCGCTTTCTCTGAGAAGCCGCGGGAACTTTTAGGCTTTTTCTGTATTTAGCGATGGTGCGGCGAGCGCAAGGGATGCCTTGCGCTTGCAGTAATTTCGAGAGCTCTTGGTCTGAGAGCGGTTTGTGCTTAGTTTCATGAGCGATGAGGTTTTTGAGCCTTTCTTTTGCCGTATGATGAGAAATAGAGGCAGAGCTGGCGTGAGGAAAAAAGAACCGGAGCGGGTAAATCCCGCGGGGGCAGGAAATGACCTTTTCTTTCACAGCGCGGGAAATCGTCGACTCATGCAGGGATAGCTTTTCTGCGACGTGCTTAAATGATAGCGTTTGAAGATCGGATGTTTTTCCGAGGAAGAAATCGTTTTGCACCTCGAGCACGATTTTTACAATCGCCGTGATGATCTGCCCTCGGCGGTTCAACATTTTTAGAGTCCACCTGGCAGACGGCTCAAAACGGCTGAGCTCCGGGGCAAGATTGAGGGTAAATTTGGGCAAGAGAGCATCGTTGTGCGAGATAATCCATCCATTGTCATGGGATTCAATGAACACATCGGGTGTTTGAAGGGGCAAAGAAAGAGCCCTAAAGGGAGCTGCCGGATCGAGGCTTAAATGGGAGAGGATATCGATGGCCGCTTCGAGCTCTTTAGGAGAGCAGGGAAGGTTTTTGCGCCGGTTGATAAAGTCGTCATAATGGTCATGGATGAGGCGGTAGGCAAGCGACTCTTGTTCTCCCATGCGCTCCAGCTGGAGGAGAAGGGAGTGTTGAAGGTTTTTAGCCCCGATGCCCGGAGGGTCAAACTTATAAAGAATATTTAAAAGTTTGGGGTCTGCGGGGGTATCGACAAGAAACCCTTTTTCATCGAGGTTGCCGATGAGCTCTTCCATCTCTTTTAAATCATCGGAAGAAAGAACTTCCCGGGCCTGCTCAAGAAGATAGTCATAAAGGGTCTGACCAGGGGCTGCGATCTGGTCAATCCAGGAGGTCTCCCCATGGGAAAGGGTATGGAACCTGTTGGGGCGCTCTTTTTCCCATTCAAAGGATTCTTCTTCAAATTGCAGACAAGGATTTTGCTCGATTTGCTCTTGAACCCACTCAGAGAGAGCAGGAAGCGGCATCTCTAAAATAGAGAGGGCTTCTTTGAGAGCAAGGGTTAAAATGGTTGCTTGCTCAGTTCTAGGTTTTAATTCGGCGTTTATTTTTATTGCTCTCATTTCTAATTTTATCTATTATAGAAATCGTATTAAAATGAAAATAGCTATATTTAGTTGCGCAGGTCTGGGCGATTGTTTACTCACTCTAATCCTCTCGGAGAATTTGAGGCGGAAAGGACATGAGCCGGTGACTTTTCACCCGTTCATGCAAGAGCTGCAGGGATGGTTTCCTCAGCTTCCGATCCGTCCTTTCCCCCCGAAATATGAGGAGTTTGATCAATTCATCGTGGTCTATGAAAAATCGGCTTGGATGAAAGAGGTTTTAGACTACTGCCTTGCGCACTTTAGAAAAGAGACGATCGTTCTTAACCCCATTGCAACCCCGAACCAAGATTACCCGTATTGGGAAGAGGGGCGCTTTGATGGTAAAATCCCCTTTGCCGATAACCTCGTCACTTTTTGTGAAAACATCTTAGGAATTAAAGGGGCTGAAAAAACAAACGGCCTTGTGATCCCGCCCGATGTAAAGCTCAGATCCAAACCCCAACAAGTCATCATCCATCCCACGAGCTCAAGGCCCGGAAAAAATTGGCCCCGAGCTAAATTTTTAAAACTTGCTCAAGAGCTGAAGAAAAGAGGCTACGATCCGGTGTTTATGGCTTCTCCCAAAGAGAGAGCTGAGTGGCCCGAAGCTCCTCCCTTCAAGAATTTAGAAGAAATGATCCGGTGCGTGGCCGAGTCGAGTTTCATGATTGGGAATGATTCGGGGATTGGGCATCTGGCCTCCCTCTTTGGAATTCCCACCGTCTCTCTTTTTAAAAATGAACGGACTGCCGACTTTTGGCAGCCGGCTTTTGCTCCCAATACCGCCCTTACCCCCAAAGGATGGCTCCCAAACCTAAAAGGGCTTCGCTGGAGGGATCAGTATTGGCATTGGGGGATCTCAGTCCGGAGAGTACTCCGAGCTTTTGATGAATCGCTCCATTCCTAGGACGTTCTTTTACTTTCCTTTTAGAGCAAGGTTGTCCTCGGTATCCCTAGTTATTAAACTCTTTTTCAAATTTTTCGATCGTTTCTAGAATCAATTTCCAATCAGGAATTTCCCTGAAAAACATCGCTTCCATCAGAGCATAATCTTTCTCAAGTTCTTTCAAGATGCGAGCTGGAGGAAAAAGCTTCAAGGTTGTCTTTCGAGCCATTCCATAGTTTGCCCAGCTTGATGCAAAGTAAATGCCTTTATGGGTGGCAACCCGTTCGAGTAGAGCAGTTTCAATAAGTGCTTTTTCCTTTATTTTCGAATTGAGTAAACGATAAAAATCATAAAAATGCCTTGATATTCGCGGCGGAAGTTTTTTGTCTACTGGCAGATGGGCATATTGATGAAGGATGGTTGCTTTTTCCCAAAAAGTTCGTTCAGCATTCAACACCCGAACCCATATTTCAGGTTCATGAATTTTTTCTTTTAGTGCAACTTTAGCATAGCTCTGTATTTTATGCTCACTGACAGGCCAATGTTCCGATCTTGCACCAATTTCGATTTTCACAAGTGGACGAATGTATCCGATTTTTGAAGTCTTGCTTGGATATTCAAATAATAATGTTTGAGCATCAGGATCTTCTTGATCAGAGTAAACCCGCCAATCTTCTGTTCTTAGCTTTGCAGCAATGGCCTCATTTAGCTCCTTGAGCATTTCTGTCTGAATATAATTGGCGCAAGCATTTGAAAGATTATCCAAAACTGCTCTTTGCTTTTTTTTGGAAGGCGCATTTTCAGGATCACTTTGTGCGCTAAAACCTAATAATTCTTTTTCAATTGATATGTCGATATCTTCTGAAAAACGGTCAATTACTCCATATACTTTTGAAAGAGAAGTACCCCCTTTGAAAGTGAGATGAGATTTCAACTTCTCAAGTGAAAAGAGCCTTTCAAGAATCCATACGACCCAATAGTCTTTTTCGATAATTTCAAAAGGGATTTTCATTACCTCAGCGGCTGCCCTAAAGAAAAGTTCCCGTTCATCTTTAGATAGGAGGTGGATCTCAATCATAATTTAATCTCCATAATCTCAAATACCACTGCTCGTATCCACGCAGGGGCAAATTTCATATTTTTCTGAATTTCTTTTTTGCTTGAATCGTTTAGAAATTTTGCTGATTGCGTACGCACAAACTGGTCAATGTGATTTTTTCCTAAATATTTCAGAGCCTGAATCAAAAGACCTTCTCTAGTTCCAGCAGAGGACATGATTTTATTTGTGGTCTTTTTGAAAATGATTTTTTGACCTCCAATTTTGACTTTTCTTGAAGGCCCCTCAGTTAGAAAAATAATCTGACCTGGAACTTGTGTTGAAAGACCAACTAAATTTGCAGCATGAGCTCCTGCTGGTAGAATTCGAACTCCATTTTTTTCAGCAATCGCTTTAGCGACTTCATTCAAATCCGGTGGAATTGTCCCTAATAGCTTATGCGTTTTTGGATAGTCATAAACTCCTTGGGCCAGCCTTCGGACAATTTTTTGTTTTTGAAGGCGTGAGAGAGCCTTTCGAACAGCGGCATCGCTACCGAGATCCAAAAAATTCATTGTTGTGAAGCACCACCCGCGACCATGTTCGATAATTCGATTTTTTATCAAGACGCTAATACTTAATCGCATATTGGAGACCTCTATTTGTCACAAAAATAGCATCTTTTTGTGACAATGTCCAGCGTTTTTTAATCTGCCAGCAGTGCTGTCATTTTTGTGTTAGTATAGTTTCAAATATCCGAGCTTTTGATGAGCTTCGCATACTTGGCAACCAAGCTGTGGATGCGGCTGCTTTGAGAGAAAAAGACGTCGTAGGTAAGCCCCAGTGATGTCTCATACTGCTTTTGAATAATCCCCATGCCGAAATCGCGGTGATGCACCGTATCGCCGATGTGCAGCTCTTCATCTTCTCCGATATGAGGCCGGGGTCTCGGTGTCAGCTCTTGAACATACTCCGTGGGTATTTCAACTAGGAACCTGCTGGGACGCATCATGCGCGAGCCTCCCCATAAAAACCGGTAGCGGGCAGAGGAGAGGTACAGATGGGCTTTTGCCCGCGTCATGCCGACGTAGCAGAGGCGTCTCTCTTCTTCTAAAGCCGTTTCACTATCCAAGCTGTTCATATGTGGAAAAAGCTCTTCTTCCATGCCAACAAGAAAAACAACGGAAAACTCCAGCCCTTTGCCGTTATGCAGCGTCATGAGTTTAACCGAGTCTGCAAGAGGCTCTTTGACATCAGTGGACGTTTTGAGGGTGAGCTCCTCTAAAAAGGCCGCAAGGGTTCCTTGAGGATTTTCTTGCTCCCATTCAGCGGCTTTTGTGACAAGCTCAGCAATGTTTTCTCTTCTCTCTGCAAAGGTTTCTGGATCTTCCTTGAGATACTCTTCATACCGAGATCTCTCAATCGCCTCTGAAACAACCGTTTGAAGCGTCACTTTTTGGAGCACCATTTCTTGCAAAGCGGAAATGACCCTCACATAATCGCGTAGCCCTTCCATCTGCTTCGGCGATAGTTTAAATTCCACTTTTTGATAGACGATGGCTGTGCAAAATTCAAATAAAGACTTGCCGGCTTGCACAGCTCCTTCCCGGATTTTCTCCACAGCTTTTTCACCAAGGCCCCGTTTTGGAATATTAATCGTGCGTGCCAGCGCAATGAAATCAGCCCCTGCCAGCACGATCCGCAGCAGCGAAAGGATGTCTTTGATTTCCCGCCTTTGATAAAACGAAACGCCCCCAATAATGACGTAGTGGATTTTAACTTTTAAAAGGGTATCTTCAAAAATCCTCGATTGAAAGTTTGTGCGGTAGAAAATCACACACTCATCCAGTGGAAAGTCGGTATGATGGTGCGCAATTTTACGTACGGTAAATTCAGCTTCTTGACGGTCGGTATCGGCCACATAGAGGCCGATTTTTTCTCCGGGCCCCAGCGTGCTCCAGAGATTTTTTTCGTAACGCGACGGATTGTTTTGGATGAGAGCGTTGGCCGCATTTAAGATCGTAGAAGAGCTTCTGTAGTTTTGATCTAACGTGATGATGACAGCCCCCGGAAAATCTTTCTCGAAATTTAATATGTTGCCGACATCGGCGCCTCGCCAGGAGTAAATCGACTGATCAGGATCACCAACTGCAAAGACGTTGTGATGTTGTGCTGCAAGCAGCTTTATTAACTGATGCTGAGCATGATTGGTGTCTTGGTACTCATCAATGAGAATAAAGTTCCATCGATCTTGATATGCTTTTAATACATCTGGGTGCGCCTCAAAAAGCACGAGGGGCAGATAGAGCAGGTCATCGAAGTCCACAGCCTCTGATGCTTTCAGTTTTGATTGGTACAGTTCATAAAGAGCGCCAACCGTCGGGTCTTCTTTTGCCAGTCCTGCAGGAGAAATAAGATTGTTTTTAGCTCCGGAAATCGCCATTCTTGCCGTTTTTAAAAATCCCTTTTCTTCATAGATATTTAAAGCGACCAGACACTCTTTAAAGACTTTTTCGCTGTCATCTTCATCGTAGATGGTAAAATTGTTCAGGTAGCCTAAGTGATGGATCGATTCTCTTAGAATTTTTGCTCCCAGGCTATGGAATGTGCTTATCAAAACGAAATGATTGGAAAGCCTCTCGACCCTTCTTCTCATTTCATCAGCGGCTTTATTGGTGAATGTAACAGCAAGGATTTCTGCAGAGGGGATCCCCAGTGATAACAGGTGCGTAATCCGAAATGTCACGACCCGCGTTTTTCCCGACCCCGCCCCTGCAATCACAAGCGCCGGCCCCTCCACATGATGGACGGCTCTTAACTGCTGCTCATTTAACTGACTCGACATGGCCGTAGTATAGCTGGAACGAGAGTTAAGATTTAAGTCCCTTCTGAAAGAAAAGCCAAATATTCCCAGTAACTATAGCGTTTATCGCGGAGCTTACCAGAGATTTCTTTTAAGATTTCAGTCGCGACAAATTGATTCACTAATGCTTTAGCTGCTTGATAAGAAATCTTTAGATAGTCTGCAACATCGTTGATAGTAAGATGAGGTTTTTCAAAGAGATAATCGAGCAAAGCAATTGCATAAGGAGTAGAAAGCTTTTTAGAGAAAAGTCTCTTCTTATGTTCATCTTGAAGTTTGAGGAGATTTTTTATCGTCTGAAGAGCGGATTCAGAAGTCCAAATAATTCCTTTTAAAAAGAAAATGACCCATTGTTCATAATCGCCTCGTTCTCTGACCAGATTGAGTCGATCATAGTACTCTTGGCGGTGAATTTTTAAATAATAACTCAAGTAGAGAAGCGGATATTGAAGCGCTCCTTTCCAATAGAGATAGAAGGTGATTAGAAGTCTTCCCAAACGACCATTTCCATCTAAGAAAGGGTGGATCGTTTCAAATTGGTAATGCATGAGCGCGCAGTTAATAAGCAAAGGAAGTTCCGATCCATTATGCAAAAAAAGCTCTAATTCCCCCATGGCATCCATAGCTTCTTTAGGCGGCGGCGGGACAAAAGAAGCAGTTGCTAATGTAGATCCTGGAGCACCGATCCAATTTTGACTCTTTCTAAACTCCCCGGGCGTCTTTTCTTTCCCTCGACTATCTTCGAGTAAAATCTCATGGATCTCTTTGATTAACCGAATGCTCATTGGAAATTCAGTAAGTCGCAAGATCCCGTGATTTAAGGCTTTGATGTAGTTCACCACATCCTTTACGTCATTGATGTTTTTAACGGGAAGCTGATTTTCGTATTCGAAAATGTTTTCTAAAGAAGCCTGCGTTCCTTCGATTTGTGAGCTAAGAAGCGCTTCTTTTCGAATATACATGGCAATAATATGATCCAGATTCGGAGCTAGGTATCCCATAGTATCCATTTTGCCAATAGCGATGTTTGCATTTGTTAGAAGATGTTGAATCTCGCCTTCCATCTGAATAGGAGGGTTGGGAGGGAGTGGATTTGGTATAAACGCCTTATATCCAGTTGGTTGTTTAATTTGTCTACCGCTTCTCAAGTTGCCTCCGCATGTTATTCAAGTTTACTTCAATAACGTAGCATAAAAGCATTTGTTATTCAAGTTTACTTGAATAGCGTTCTTAACCAACTGATTATGAGATAGATGTAGTTAGACTGAATAATAACAAATCAATATTATTCAGTCAAAAACTTTAGATATTTCTTGGCTGAATAATGACAAAATGACATTATTTAGGCATGTTTATTGGAAGAGAAGCTGAGCTAAAAAGGCTGCAGGAATTTAAGAAACGAAGGACTGCCGGGATCGTTGTAGTCAGCG
>JBGPMV010000016.1:0-16296 GCA_041487155.1 Rhabdochlamydiaceae bacterium | reverse complement strand
TGATAGGTCGAACACAGAGATCTAGAACTTCTAAAACAATATTTACCTACACTTCTATATTGCTATATTCTGAATCTTCAATAGATCGGACTGTTGCTTTGGCTCCCTCTAAATCCTTCTGAACCTCAATTTTTACAATCACAAAGAGTGCTTCAGCTTTCCAACCTGGATGTTCAATAGATCGGGCCGTTGCTTTGGCTCCCTCTAAATCCCTCTGAGCCTCAATTTTCACAATCTCAGCGAGTATTATATCTTTCAAACCTGGATTTTCAATAGATCGGGCCATTGCTTTGGCTCCCTCTAAATTCTTATGTGCCTCAATTTTCACAATCCCAATGAATGCTTGAGCTTTCCAACCTGGATGTTCAATAGATCGGGCCGTTACTTTGGCTTTCTCTAAATCCTTCTGTGCCTCAATTTTCACAATCTCACGGAGTGCTTCATCTTTCCAATCTGGATCTTCAATAGATCGGGCCGTTGCTTTGGCTTCACCCAGCAGGTGGTCAATAGCAAAAAAATCGTCAACGATCTGGCGAAAAGCTTTACAAGTTTGGCGAAAGTTGATTTGCTCCTTAATTGAAAGTAAAACAACTATCTTTTCTGCGCATATCCATGGAGGTAATATATTAATTAGGTTTAATTTCTCTTTAGCAATCTCTAGGGATGCTTTAGCATTTACATTCAAAGTATCCTGACGCATTTCCACAGATGGGAATGAAGCCTTTGGATCACATTTTACGGACCGGCAGGTTAGTTTGTGATGGGGCCAATCCATTTTTTGACATGTCACATTGCAATAAAAGACATGTTGACATCTTGAACAGCGTTGTACTTCGGGATTGTCAGTCTTACAACTTGCACAAACTTTACTATTAGTTAGCTTCACAACATTTGACATTGTTTTACTTTCCTGATTTATTTTTTAGGTCAATTATAGCATTATTAAACAAAAAAACGCTTTAAAAAACCGTGTTTTGCGCGGCAATCTCCAGACTTAAACTGTACTAGCAAAGACTTATTCTGCTTTTCATTAACGTAACTTTAGCAATCTCAAGGAGTGCTAGAACTTTCCAATATGGCCTTTTAATAGATCGGGCCATTGCTTTGGCTCCCTCTAAATTCATCAGTGCTTCAATTTTCACAATCTCAAGAACTGCTTCTGTACTCCAACCTGGACCTTTAATAGATCGGGTCTTTGCTTTGGCTCCCTTAAAGTCCTTCTGTGCCTCAATTTTCATAATCTCAACGAATGCTTGAGCTTTCACATATGGAACTTCAATAGATTGGGCCGTTGCTTTGGCTCCCCTTAAATCCTTCTGTGCCTCAATTTGCACAATCTCACGAAGTGCGAAACCTTTCCAATCTGGACCTTCAATTGATCGGGCTGATGCCTTGGCTGCCTCTAAATTCTTATGTATCTCAATTTTCACAATCTCATAGAGTGCTATAGCTTTCCAAACTGGATCTTCCATTGATCGGGCCGTTGTTTTGGCTTCATATAACAGATGGTCAATAGCAAAAAAATCGTCAACGATCTGGCGAAAAGCTTTACAAACTAGACGACAGTTGGTTTGTTCCTGAACTGAAAGTAAAACAACTATCCTCTCTGCGTTTATCCATAGAGGTAATATGTTGATTAAGTTCACTTTTGAGACGGACCAGCAGGTTATACTGCTCTCGCTCAGGTTATGAGAATTTGGACTGGCTGCGACTTTGCCAAATCGGTCCTCCTCGTCAGCCTTCCCTTTCGGGAATGGTCTTCCTCGTTCGGTCGCTGACGCTTCGATTTGGCTTTGTCTCGCAGAGTCCAAATTCTCATAACCTGAGCGAGAGCAGTATAGTTTGTGAGTGGGCCAATCCATTTTTTGGCATGTCACATTGCAATAATAGACATGTTGACATCTTGAACAGCGTTGTACTTCGGGATTGTCAGTCTTACAACTTGCACAAACTTTACTATTAGTTAGATTCACAATATTTGACATAGCTTTATTTATTGATTTGTTTTTAATGTAAATTATATCATTAATGAATGAAAAATGCTTTAAAAAATCTATTTTTGAATTGCACTATAAATAGATTGTTATCAATGTCTTATGTATTCAAGATTTGTGTGTAAGACTTTTTGTCAAAATTAAATTGTCAATATTGCCAAGGCAAATGTATAAAGAGGCTATGTTAAAATTTGCACGCCAACTCTTGAGTAAGCCACCGGCTGCAGCTCATGTCCAGGCTCCTGTTCAACAGGAAGAAGACGATTCATCGATCTATGAGCCCGAAGTTGCTTTAGACCCTGATTTTGTTCTGGGAGAGCAAACCTCTATTATTGGGAAAATCGCCTTTCAGGGAACCGCTGTGATCCATGGCCTCTTTGAGGGAGAGTTTGAGGGGGGCCGCCATCTGATCGTCGGAGCTCAAGGTTTTGTTAAAGCCGATATTAACGTCGATGAAGCCGAAATTTCGGGGAAAATCGAGGGAAATATCACGGTGAAAACAAGGCTGATTCTTAAGGGATCAGCAGAAATCCGGGGAAATATTACGGCCCCGAGAATCTCTGTAGGCGAAGGGGTGTCGATCATGGGCCAGGTGCATGTTACTCCTTCAGGTAGCCCCGATCTACACACACCATTTTAACAATCTTTGCCGGAGATGCCTCCCAGAGTTTTTCAGCACAGCAGGCAAGCGTTGCACCGGTCGTAATCGTATCGTCGATGAGCAGGACGATTTTTCCCTGTAAACTTTGCTTCTCTTTCCATTGAAACTCTTCTGAAGAAAGATCTCTTCGTTCTTCGCGGGATAA
This sequence comes from Rhabdochlamydiaceae bacterium, assembly GCA_041487155.1. Lineage (GTDB taxonomy): Bacteria > Chlamydiota > Chlamydiia > Chlamydiales > Rhabdochlamydiaceae > PALSA-1444. The sequence goes on along the minus strand of JBGPMV010000016.1, from coordinate 13,496 downwards.
AAGATCTTGCCGGAGCAGCTGCCGTTTTCTGACAAGCAGCGGCTTAAAAGGCCTCTCAAAAAGGGCAGCAAATTCTTTTGCAATATCTGCTGCGGTCTCCTGTCCCATCTGCCATCTCCTCCAATGGGACGTCGGAGTGGCGGTGATCAGGTCGGGAAGAGGAAGAGCGCTTTTTGCATATTGAATGGCCATATAAGCGGCTAAAGTCTTAGAGAGCTTGGATGAAAATCCCTTTTTTAAGGCGGTGATTAAGCTCTGCGCAGGGCTGACTGCTTCAAAGGTGATTAAAATCTCTCCTTCTGGAGATCTGGGGGCCAGATGTGAAAAACAGCTCTCGCACAGCGGCACACCCAGTTTTTCATGGGGCACTTTGCAGTGGCAACATTCGGGCGGAAAAATGAGTTTTAACGCAGCGTGTAAAGCGGTTTTTGCCATGTGCCTCGGACGGAGAGGGTAAAAGGTTCGGCGAGCTTTAATAAGACATTTTGCTTCATCCGTAAATTGAGGAAGAGCGCGCCGCTGAAATCGATGTAAGAAGGTTCGTTTTCGGAGAGATAGAATTCAGAATGATCTCCATCGCTGAAGGTCTCTTTTAATGATTGAAGGAACATTTTTCCTTGTTTGAGTTCGACGGAGGCAGATCCGCGTACGGGAGAAAGGAGCGCTAAGTCAAGCCCCCATTCTTTTAAGAATGCGCGGGGAAGGTCAAACAGGGAAGGATCCCTTTTTTCTTTCTGTGTGAAGTAGAGGGAGCCTTGTCCGGAAAATGTGAGCGGCCTTCCTAAGATGCCGGTCACATTTGTAAGCGTCAGCTGGCGGATTTGAAATGGCTTGGGGTCTTTTGAGATTTCGCCGGTTTTTTTAAGGAGGGACGGTTGAATCTTCTGACCCCGAAGATGCGGAATTGAAATCTCCCACGCTTTAAGGGGGTGGGAGCGTTCTCCATGACATTCTTTAAAAGTGAGTTGGCCGGCGGGATCTTCGATTTTAAGGGAGCGGATTTCAAAACGGGTAGGGCTGTAGTCGATGGAGGCTTGGATAGAGTCTAAAACATACCCTTTTAGTGCCGCCTCTTCTCCTGTGACGGTTCCCTTAAAACTATCCTCTGATAGAACTCCGTTAAATTCGAGATTTTCAAATTGGGCCCACTCGGGTTTTTTAAGAAGAGCGGCAAGCGGATCGGTTGTTTCGATCTTCAGCTTGCCTTCAAAAAGCGTCCCTTTTTTTGAAAGCGAGCAATCGATTCCAAAGAGTTTTCCCTCGATTGCTCCGATGTCTGAAAAAGAGTTAAAACTGACTTTCAGCTGATGATCACCTTCAAAGAGGTGGACAACTCCTGTGCCGCTTTTATTGAAAGATCCCTTTACCCTTAAAGGAGCTTCGTTAAGCTGAAGTTTTGATTGAAAATGTACAATGCCCTTCTCATAGAGGGCATGAATGCCGAGCGCCTGAAGTTTAAAAAGATCGTTTTCATAGGCTCCTTGTGAAAAAGGTCCCTGGAAAATCATCCGATCCGGCGTCCAGCTCAGCGACAAGGGAGCAATGATCGACTCTTTGAGTTTAGGATGGCTGGCAGTCGTTTGAACCTCTGCATCCAGCTTGCCGTCTTTATACTGGAACTCTTGTGTTCTTAGTTGGAGCTTCAGCCCTTCTCTTTCCAGAGTCAGAAAACATTTTTTCCCACACTGATTCTCTATATCCCAATCGATCTCGGCTTGAAGGGCGATCTCCTGCCAGATTCCTTCCGCTTTTAAAGAGCAAAGGGTTTGATCAAGCTCTCCGGAGCCTTGGAGCTCAAGCTCGTGATAACGGGCGCTCCATTGAGGAAAAAGCCATTTATTATTTTCATACAGAGCGCAGCCTTTTAGATGGATATCACCGATGGAGAGGTTGTCTGTTTCGAAACGATTGTGGTCTTGTTTGATGTCTCCTTGTAGTGCAGGGAAAGAGGTACCACCAATGGTGAGTCCTTCCGATAGGAGGTCCAAGGAGGCATTTTCGGGAGTGACTTCGCCGCTTAGATTTAGGACTCCCCGCATCGAGGGAAGATGGGCGTCTTTAAACAGGCCGAAGGACTGAGAAAGCGTCAGGTAATGAGGAACAGATTCAAGTGCGAGGCAGGCGGCTCCTTCCATTTTCCAGTTGTCATTTTGAATCGTCAAATGAAGAGGCGATGTGATTGTGGAGGGTCCTGCTTGGAAGCGTGCAAGATTTATACTGTTTTTTTCGAGTGTGCCTTCTGCTTCAATTTCTTCTGAGGGAACTCGAACTGAAAATGCGACGCGATCTCCTGCGTAAGAAATCTGTGGGAAATAAAATGCTAACTCATCTAGGGCGCCTTGGAGATTTTTGACCTCTAGTCCGCCTTCTTTCCATATCACAGCTCCGCTTTCGACATGGATAGGCAAGACAAAAGTTTTAAGCTGAAGTCTGGAGGGTGAAAGATTTATTTGGGCGCTTTTTGAATCTGCCGAACCATTAAACGCCAAAGTCCCGTCAGAAAAAAGAGAGGAGTAATTCGAGAGCTGAACAGAAGACGATTCAAAAATTGCGCTCCAGTTAAATGTTTTCAAATCGAGCGCGCCGGCTAGTTCGATTTGATCGGTGAAAGCAGTCCATGTTCCTTGCCAACCTATCTGACGATCTTGAAGCTGGAAGCACGCTTTGAATTGAGCAGACTCTTCGTCGTTAATCCACTCTTGAGACCATGTCGAAAGCGGCGCTAGGGCAGAGACTTCTCCTTCGATCTTGTCGAGAGAGCCTTTAAGAATGGCTTCGCATTGGTAGGAATTAAAAGTGAATGTGTTTAACCGAATATGGTCTTGCTCTAAAGAAAACGGAATCTCTAGGCCGGAAAATTTTACTATTCCATCAGAACCGATTGATTCACAGGTAAAGGCCCCTTGGATCTCTCCAAAACCGAGCTTTCCTTTCATGGAAAGGGTCGGGGGATTTTCCGGCTGAAAAGAAAAGTGTGCTTCCGCCTCAGAAATTACGGCCGCGTCAGTTGTACAATGTCCGCCTTGGAAAGAGCCTTGGACGACAATTTGCTCCGCCCACTCTCCTTGTAGATCAAGCCGTTTTAAATCCAACTCGCCCTGAGACGTTGCCAGCTGTAGGTCGTATCCTGTGAGCGCTCCCTGCACCGATTGAAGCGTGCCTTTGAGGTCTGCGTCCATTCTTCCACCTTGCAGCTGAAAAGGAGGCTTCCAAGAAAAAAGTTTGAGGAGAGAGTAAAGATTGAGGACGGGGGCTGACTCGCATTTGAGTTGATAAAAAAATTGGCCTTGGGAGTAAGAGGCTTCGCAGGTGCAGTAGGCGCTTCCCTCTTCTTCGGACAAGATGAGGGTTCCTAAAGCATCCGGTTTTGTGCCGCTGACAAGATCGATCATCCCGATGTTCTCTTGATCAATGGAAAGCGTTCCTCGTTCAATGTCGAGCTTAAAAGAAATCCACTGATTAACGAGGCAATTGCAAAACTCGCGGAGCATGACAAAAACGCCCTTTTGGGTCATTTTGTCACCCCACCCCCGAGCCCTACTCTCCTGAGTATGTGCTCGGGGGTAGGGCTTACGGCCGCCATGCGGCTGGCAAACTGATCCAAAATCATCGTTTTTTTCATGCACCGTAGTTTTGCAATTGCCTCTGGAAAAAAGATAAACCGGGGTCGCGCGCTCTGAAGAGAGTTCGAAATGAGGCTCTGTTAAATAGACTTCCAAGGAGAGATGAAGGGGAGAAAGTGTGAAGTCGGGTGTCAATCGGAGCTTAAAAGTGCTGAGTTGACTGCCGAGAGTGGCATGCTCATAGATGAGGCTTCCTTCTTCCCAAGTCTTTTTTTGAAATTCGAACTGTTCATGTGAAACGCGCGATAAAAGCTTCTCAAAGCAGACGGCAAGAAGGTAGCGGCGGGACAAGTAAAGCGATAAAAAAAGGAGAGCTGCAACTAGGAAAAATTTAAGCCGGAAAGATGAGCGCATCATAATCTTCCCGTGACATTAAAGTCTGGAGCTCTTCCGGACGAGAGATTGAAATTTTATAGATCCAACCTTGATCTTCCGGATATTGGTTGAGAAGATCAGGAGCTTCTTTCACCTTCGTATTCACTTCAAGGATGGTTCCGGAAACAGGTGAATAAATATCGGCGGCGGCTTTTGTCGACTCTAATATGACAACTTCTTGTCCTGATTGCACCTCTTTGCCAACTTCGGGAAGGGAGACATAAACAACTTCGCCCAGTTCCTTTTGCGCGTGAGCCGAGACTCCGACAGTCCCTACATTTTCACTGATTTCAATCCACTCATGGGTGTCTGTAAATAGCTTCATACTAACCTACAGCTTGCCCAGAGAGACGGATTTGTGGCAACATTTACATAGTTTGAAGAGACAGAAAAATTTTGAGGATCGTGTTTAAAACCATGGATGGTATAGGTGAGCCCCAGCCTGTCAAAAGAGTGGGGGTCGTATCCATGCAAAACCTCTGTAGGGAAAAAGAGATCAAGGAAATAATCTCGAGAGCCTGCATGGAACGCAATATCAATTTTACCGGTGTCGCATAACGGGTGGCTATCCTCTGTGCGAAAACGGGTCAGCTCGAGGATGCGCACGCCTTGAACTTCTTGGGGAAGAATCAGAAAGTGATGGCAAAAGCGTGTGGGAAATCCGGCGTCTTTGAGATCGCGGGTGTCGATGAAGAACTCCAATGCGTCTCCTTCGGTAAATTTAGGATAGCAGGCCTCTTCAAATTTTTTATGGGCATGGAGATGAACATGAAGGCCGTCGGTGTTCCATGCAACGCCTACATCGGCAAAAGAGTTTTCTCCGAGTAAATCAGATGTATCAGGAAGAACGTGTCCTTTACCGAGCAGTTTGGGCGAGGCTTTTTTTCCTCGGTTGATGTCGATAGAGAGCCGGAAAAAATGGAGGGGCGCAATCGGTGCGACATCATGATAGGTCAAAGCGGGCCTACTTCATCTAAAAGTGTGCGTATTCTTTGGCGCATGACGTCCCGGCCGATCAGCTTTTGTCCTTCGCTCACCTGTTCTTGAACTTTGAGATGGGTTGCATCCCTTTCAAGCAGATGAAAAAAGCAGGCGTTTCCGCCTCGAGGGGTCGCAATAGAAGACCAGCTTCCGATGGCCTGGGTAAACATTTCATCTTTGGGAAGCTCGGTTGTATCGCTCCGTTTAATTTCCTGCCGTTTTTTAGAGAGCATCCACTGATCGATGAGCGCCTCGTGTGTTGCATTCAAAAATGGGGAGGATTCCATTTCAGTTTGGATAGAAATTTCAGCCTGTTGCATCACTCCTTCAAATCGTTTTGCAGCATACTCGTCATAGGTCAGCGGCTCTTTTGAAACCGTTTTTAAAAGATCTGAGTAGACATACGCGCCGACGTGGTCTTTCACTTCACTAAACGGCCTCCAAGCTCCATCCGGCCCTTTGTAAACGGCTGTCTCTTTTTTTCGCGCGTTTTCTAAAGCCTCTTCTAATTTTTCATCGAGAAGAGTCCCTAGCCAATCATTCTTTAGCGCCTCTTGAAGCGTCATGACTTCTTTATGATCCGGTTTTTGCAGGACAGTTATTTGATAATGGGTCTCTTCGCCAGGTGTTGTGAATGTAATAGTACGGCCGATCTCTGCTTTTTGAAGAACATTTATTAAGTGAGCCGTCTCTGCAATATCGTCAAACGGAGCACAAGCCCCTTTGGACCTGATGAGGACGGTCATTTTTTTAGGTTCCTGCAAGGAGAGCGCTTCTTGAATCCACTCCGGATGTCTCTTCACCATCGATTGTCTTGCAAACCGATCGATTTTTTTTCTGATATCGGCGCTTGTTGCATCTAAAACGGCTTCGCGGCCCTCTATGGTTTCAGTGCCTTGCTTATTGAGAACTGGAAACTGTGTGATTAATAGAGCCCACCCTTCATCGCTCATCTCAAAATCCCACATTTGCCTTAAACTTGAGGTGGAAGCGGCCTCTTCAGAAGAGACTTTTGCAATTTCAAGTTCATATGTGCTTATCACAAGCTGCGGATGTTTTTTTTCAACTTCCTCGACGGAATAAAACTGCCTTGGAAGCTCTTTTACCGAATGCTTACCGCTGGGAGATACCGCTTCTAAATAATATTGCACCTTGAGCATCGATCTAAAATCTTTAAGGCGCAGTGTTTCGGGGAGCTGATAGACTTCAACGTGGGCTTTTGCATCGGCAAAAGTTGAGAATTGCTCATACGGCACCGTATCGAGAAGAACGCCTTGCTGCAGATCTTGAAAGAACCGGTGGACGAGCATCACTTTTCTCCAGAGCTGCACGGCTCTACTCTCATCGATGCCGGCAGTGAGCAGCAGATACTTCATGTACTCGGTAGCTTCACTAGCTGCAACCTCTTTCCCCATGGCTTTCATCCGCACTGCTTGGTAGCACATCATCATGAAATCGCCTCGCGCCTCTTTCTGCGATACTTTATACCCTTTTTTCTCTGCCAGAGCTGCCGCATTTAAAATAAACTTTCCTAAAACGTCAGAAAAGCGCGTGCCGAACCACTCTTCAAACGAATGGTATCCAAAAAGCGCGAGCGCTCTTGTATCGCTGAGCTGATAATCGGGAGAAATCCAGGAATAACTCTTTTGTTCATAGAGCAAAATCGTGCGGAGAAGCTCCGGAGGAAACGCTTGCTGGTCTAGATAAAGTTTGGCATACGTTGAAAATGTTTTTGCAGATGGCGTGCCTGCTTGCACCTCTTTTAAATCCTGCACCAGCGCAGGTGAAAAACGATTCCAGACTTGAAGAGCATTGATAAATGGGGCCTGGGGATGGGAGTAAAAGCCAGCCGTTTTTGCTTTTTCTAGCTTTTCTGAAAAATCGGTTTGGATCTCTGCAAAGTATTTTTCAGCAAGAAGCGAAAAAACTCCGGTATCGATCAGATCGGATTTCAAGATATCACTTGAACCTTGAGAGAGCAGCTGCGTGAGCGCTCTTAAATCTCTTTCGTAAACAGCCGACCCATCGATTGTTTTGCCGATTTTTTTATCTTCGATCTCGCGCGCGCCAAATGAAGAAGATGTCCCAAAAAATGCAAATGAAATGAGCGTCACGCCAGCGATCACAAGAAATAACTTTTTTTGATGTTTGCGCAAAAACTGCATCATAGTCCCTCTAGTTAGTACGATTTGGCGTAAATGACACGCTGTTTACTTTTTTTGCCTGTGATCACGCAGGCTCCCTCTTCCGGCTCATCATCCAAAGGAATGCACCGGATGGTCACACCCAGATCTTCCTTGATTTTCTTCTCGACTTCTTCATCTCCCGACCAATGGGACAAAGCAAATCCTCCATGGATTTCAGGCTCATCCTTATTTTTAGGCGTGAAGTAAGCATAAAATTCTTCTTTAGAATCAATTTTCCTCGTGTGGGCATCTCTATGGTGAACTGCCTTAAGATAAAGCTTTTGCTGGATATCGTCTAAAATCTCCGTCAGTTTAGCAACAAGCTCTCCGCGGGATAATTTCATATTATCTTTAGGAGGAAGGTCGCGGCGGGCAACTGGCAGCAGGTCAGCGGCGATATCGCGAGGGCCGACTTCGATGCGAAGCGGGACGCCTTTTTTAACCCAGGACCACAGTTTATCCCCGCCTCGCAGATCTCTTTCATCAACAATCACCCGGAGGGGTTCTCCATGATAAATGATATGTTTGAGCTCTTGGGCTAAGCGATGGGCGTACTCTAAAACTTCTTTTTTTGTCTCTTCTTTATGAATCACAGGAATAATCACGACGTGGGATGAAGCAATCCGCGGTGGAAGCACCAGACCATCGTCATCGCTATGCGTCATCACTAGAGCGCCGATGACACGCGTTGTCATTCCCCATGACGTTGTCCAAGCGTGCTCTACCACACCTTGAGGATCTTGGAATGTGATGTTAGAGCCCTTGGCAAAATTTTGACCTAGAAAGTGAGACGTCCCCAACTGGAGAGCTTTTCGATCTTGCATCATCCCTTCGATAGTGTAGGTCGAAACAGCGCCCGGAAAACGCTCGGATGGTGTTTTGATTCCTTTGATGACAGGGATCCCAATGACTTTTTTCACAAAGTTTTCATACATATCGAGCATCTGAAGCGTCTTTTCCAGCGCCTCTTCTTTCGAGGCATGCGCCGTATGACCTTCTTGCCATAAAAATTCGGTTGTCCTCAAAAAAAGGCGCGTCCTCATCTCCCATCGAACTACATTAGCCCACTGATTGATCAGGAGCGGAAGATCGCGATACGACGTGATCCACTTAGAAAACATCTCTCCAATCATCATTTCAGATGTGGGGCGGACAATTAGCGGCTCTTCAAGCTCCCCTGCAGGAACGAGGTTGCCTTTGCTATCTTTTTCTAATCTGTGGTGCGTGACAACTGCGCACTCTTTTGCAAATCCTTCGACATGCTGGGCCTCTTTCTGCAAGAAGCTTAAAGGGATGAAAAGAGGAAAGTAGGCGTTTTGCACGCCTGTCTCTTTAAAGCGGCCGTCTAAAATCCGCTGCATGTTTTCCCAAATCGCGTAGCCCCACGGTTTGATCACCATGCAGCCGCGGACAGGCGAGTGCTCTGCAAGATCGGCGGCTTTAAGAACCTCTTGGTACCATTCGGAATAATTTTCATCGCGTGTCGGTGTGATTGCTGATTTTGCTTTCTGATTCATATGTGCCGTTAAAGATGTAAAAAGTGGTTTTTCAAAAGCTCTCTTAGCTGTTTGCGACCCTCTTCTATAGAGTCGTTTTCTCCTAAAAGAGGAAATGTGGTCTGTCTCATTGCCTCCCGGACGTCTTCTGACGGAAGAATATCATCGAGAAGGTTCAAATCGGGAAATTGGAGCGCAATCGTTCCCTGATGAAGAAATCCTTGTTTCATTTTCCGTTGAGCCGCCCCGGCTATTTTCTTTTTTCCGACGACCAGATCATATTTGGTCGGCCGCGCCATGCAGAAAAAAGCTTGGCTAGGGTTTTTCATCATCGCATCATGCGGAGTTAAACTCATCAGAGTGCTTTTCCCCACGAAATCTTGGACAACAGAGAAGACAACTTGATTAATAAACTCATAGTTTTCCAGCGTGTTTTGGGAATATAAAGACGATCCTGCCGGAATGAGAACCGAAAAGGCCAGATCCCAGACATGGAACACAACCCCGCCGCCTGTCGGTCTTTTGGCCAGATCAAATCCATGTTTTTCGACCCCTTCCAGATTTAAAAGTTTTTCCGGATGGGCAAAAAATCCATACGTCAGGCTGGGCTTTAGCCAATCGTATAAGTGCAGAATCGGGGCAGCCGAAGGCGAAAGAGCTCTTAAAAGCTCTGCATCAAATTCCATATTGGACGCGGCGCTCGCCGCTTCCCTCTCAATTAAATTCCACGCCATGATAGAAGTCCAAGTATACCTAACGTCTTCCTTTACACAAATATCTAAAATTTTATTTTCAAAAAAAATGAGTAAAATATATCATATTAGACATAGTCAAATGGAGAGGTTCGATTGGAATTAAGAAAGTTTGTCAGTACATCGCTCTATGAGATCATCTGGGGCATCAATGATGCCCATGAAGACTTCGCAGACTCCGGCTGCGCAGTCAAATTTATGAAAAATAAACCTTCAAAAACCAACTCTTCCGATCATGAAGATCAGTATCACGACATCAACTTCAATGTTGCCATCACGGTCGATGAGCAATCGGACCCCCCTGGCAGTCAACTAATTGTTATGGGACTCACGCAGCTTAGCAGCGGCTCCTATGAACAGCTTTTATTGATTGTCAGCCGGATTGAGTTCGTTGTCCCCATCAGCTTTACGCCGCCCCTCAAGAAAAAGCACTCCGACCTCAAAAAACAATATTGGCTTAACTACTCCCATTAAGCGGTCCCGCCTCTCTCATCATTTTTTCAGACGTTTTGAAGCAGAGTCCTGGCGAGTTGGGTTGTTGAGACGGCCACCCGGCTTTTGACCTAGCATTTGAGGATGCCCTTTTACTTCTTTTATGATTCTCGTATCAGCTACGACATACTTTTCTAATTTATTCTCCGCACTAGTAAGATACAAGTTTAGCTTTGCTAGAAGATCCGGTCTTGGAAATTGCACTTTTCCTGCTTCTACAATGCCCGCTCGCGCTGCATTTTCTACTTCGCTATACTTTTCTAATTTAATCCCCGCATAAGCAAGATAGGCGTATAGCTCTGCTAGAAAATCCGGTTTTGGAGGCTGCAGTTTTTCTGCTTCTACAATGCCCGCTCGCGCTGCATTTTCTACTTCGCTATACTTTTTTAATTTATTCTCCGCATAAGCAAGATAGATGTATAGATCTGCTAGAAGATCCGGCCTTGGAGGCTGCAGTTTTCCTGCTTCAATGATGCCCGCTAGCGCTGCATTTTCTATTTCTTCATCCCTTCCTTGTTTACACAGCGAACAAGCAAGATACAAGTTTAGCTTTGCCAGAGCTTTGCATCTTGGCGGCTGGACATTTTCTTCTTCGTAAAGCCGCCATCTTACGACTTGTTCAGCTTCACTATATTTTCCTTGGGGATGCAGTATATCAGCAAGCCGCAGGCTTAGCTTTGTGAGAACTTCGGGTCTTGGAAATTGCAATATTGCTTCTAGGCACAGGCCAATTTTCGCAGCTAGTTCGGCTTCCCCATTATTTCCTTGGCGGTGCAGTACATAAGCTTGAGCTTCATAAATTTTGCTATCTAGGGTTAAATTGGATTGAACTCGTGGATCATCTCCATTGATTCCTAGGCTACCAGTCAGAATGGACGGCACCTGCACAAAATGAGGATATTTTTGCAGTTTTTGTTTAAAAATTGAGTAGAAATAAGCAGAAACTTCTTCATGCTTTTTGGACTTCACGGTAGGTCCTGTGTATCGTATGAAAACAGTCTTTAATCTTTGAATATCATCTTTCTGTAATCTTTGAATATCATCTTTCTGTGGAATAAATATTTGATTCAAACGATAATAATTATTATTAATAGCCATAATACCTCTAAACTTTAAACAATTAAACCATACGAAGGATAATTAATGCAAAGCTTAGAAGATCCACTCTAAACGGCCTTCGACTTCATTGATGCTCGTTTTGCGATTGTAGAGCCCTTTGTAGCCGAATACTAAGGAAAATCCGTTGTGCGTCATCCACTTAACTCCTGCTTGGGGCGAGACAAGTTGCACCGCAGAATGGTAGCTGGCCACATCGATCACACAGCTTTGACCGGTAAAGCTGGCTCTTTGGTGGGACTTGCCTAAAGGAAACTCCCCGACCCAGCTGAGGCCAATGTAGGGCGCAATGCAAGAGCTTTTCAATTCACAGGAGCGATAGGCTTTGAGACCCGCTTCGCCGCGCAGCATATTTTGCGTGTGCTCTCGCACCTTAAGGTCGAGACTATTTGCTCCATGTTCTTTAAAACCTTTTCGATTGAAGTAGTTGTAATCAATCAGCCCAAACGGCTCAAAAGTTGTTTTGCGCCACTCTCGATTGGCGCTGAGGCGCAGACGTCCATTAAAGAAGTATCCCCAGGGATTGCTTCGCGCTACTCTGTCAATATCGATCGGAGCACCGGTTACCGCATTTGTTCCCCGAATATCGATGCTGCGTTTTAACTCATGATCACTGCCGCCTGCAATGGCAGAAAAGTCGGCACCTACAGCCCCTCGGAAACAAGCATATAAAGCGCCGTAGTAGCTATTGATGTTCCCATTGCCATGACGATGCTTCCAGTCAAGCCGTGTATGGGTGTATGCCAACGCTCCGCCCATTGTGAAAGCTTGACTACTGCTATAATCGAGTCCTGTGACGGCACCCAATGCATTCGCCTCAAAGGGGCTCAATTTATTATAGTGCTTCTTATTGTTCATTAAGTTGCCGAAGACATCGACCCACGCGGAGAGATTGTGCGTGCTATAGTTTCTCTGTGCGCAGCTCAGTTCAAAAAGATGCTCGGATAAAATGTCGGCAAGATAATTGTTATTGCGCTCATTGATCCACTCCAACGCTCCGAAATTGACAGGGGAAAGATCGATGAGGGCTCGATTAAGCTGGCCGGGCTCTAGCCTTCCTAGGGTCTGGATCATCAAAGCAAAATCCGAACCGGGCGTCGAAGGAAGAGCGCTTTCAATACATCCGGCCACTTCCCGAGCTATCTTCGATGTAACGACCAGATTGTTGAAAATAGGGTTATTGCGGACAATCAAGACCACGCTGCTATAGATAACATCGATGACGACTCTATCGCGCATGGGGCCGGTTTGAACTAAATCGGCAAAGGTTCCCGTCACCGGAGAATTAATAACGAGATATCGTGTCCCGTCGATATAGGTCCCTGCGTTGCAGAACACCTCCAGAGCTCCACCGCTGAGCAAGGAGCTTCCGGTAGGGAGAAACAGACTGCCGTTACTACCGCTAGGGGTGATTTCGATAGCAAGCGTTCCACTGGAATTATTGGTGAAGCTGCCGCTGATAGTGATGGTTCCAAGTCCTGGGTCGACTCTTCCCGAATTGGTCAGACTTCCCGCATTTGTTGCTGCTGTATTGGGGAAAATGGAGAAGGTGCTGCCGAGCGTTCCACCTGATTGCACGACGATATCCGTGACAACAGAGGTGTCGATATGGAGCTCCCCTGCTTGAACAGTGGTAATACCGGTATACGTATTTGCGCCGGATAACTCTAGCCGCCCGGAGCCGCTCTTAGTCAGCCCGCCGGCCACAGTACTGCCCCCGCCGACTCCTTGATTACCCTCAATGGGATTATTCAAGATCAATGGACCGGTGAGATCAAAATTCAATGCTCCGCCCGACATCAAAAAGAAATCAGTGCCGAAGGCTGAACCTCCCGTACCCGGCGAGCCTCCGGTTTGAGCGCCTCCTCCTGTGCTAGGGGTCACGCTATTATTGGTAAAGGTGCAATCCACGACTGTCATCGTACTTCCATCCTGGGTAAAAACTGCTCCCCCAAGGCTTGCGCCGCCCCCGCCTCCGGCGGTACCGGCAAGATCAAAGATAGACCCTGATATGGTAGCTCCTCCGATCCCGGCCCCATAGCCGGCAGTTCCTGCAATTGCCGGAGTAACATAGGCAACGGCTCCTCCGCTCCCTCCGCCAAATCCACCTGCACCGCTGGTGATGCCGCCGCCGAGATCAATTGCACCTGATCCGCCGCCGCCGCCGAACCCGCCATTTCCCCCAAAGCTGGGTCCTGCGACTCCATAGCCTGTAGCGCCCCCTCCTCCAAACCCCGCATTTCCTCCTTGAACTTGATTAGCGGTTGCTGATGCGCCGCCGCCGCCGCCAAAATCTCCATCGCCTCCATTCGCACTTTCTCCACCACCACCACCTCCGCCCCCATAGCCTCCCTTACCCCCGAAGGACGCTGGGCTAGGAGGATTCCCGCCGCCGCCACCTCCTCCGCTTGCTAAACCGCCATCACATCCAGAATTTTGATCCGATCCCCCGGCTCCGCCAAATGGACCGCCGCC
>JBGPMV010000015.1:0-17264 GCA_041487155.1 Rhabdochlamydiaceae bacterium | reverse complement strand
TCCACTTTTTCTTTTCTTCCAATTCAACGGCTTTTTCGAATTTCTTAAGATAAATGGCATGCTCTTCTATGTGCGCAAGAAAATCAGCAACTTGAGGTTTCTCAGGCTGAATCATTTTGCTTCCTGCCCAGGCAATAGCAGTGGCAAGAGAAGCTGCTACCGCCTGACCCCAAGCAATACTACCTACGATTTCGGCTGCCGCAGCAGCTCCTGGAAAAGGAATCACTGCGTACGATGGTTTGAGTTTAAACTCTATGTCATGGAGTTGTTCTTGATCTAAAGTGGTGTTCCGCATCGATAATGGTGATGGAGTGGAAGTTGTCCTGGCTTGATCCCTTTGATTCATGAATCGAGCAAGCTGAGCTTGTACCATCTCTTGTTGAGTAGAGGTCGCTCTCTGGAAGAAGTCCGAAATCGAGCGTATTACGTGGCCCACACGGAGATCGATACCCTTGCTCTTTTGGATGAGACCAAGGGTTCGAATTGGTTGCGTTGTCGGAGGAGGTGGGATTCGAACCCACGAAACATTTTCATGTTTACACGCTTTCCAAGCGTGCTCCATCGGCCACTCGGACACTCCTCCAAAAAAGGGACCTATATTAGACCATGCATTGATTTACAAACAAGTAACCTTCGGGTATGATACTTGCTACAATGAAAAAAATCTTTTCAATCTTTCTTTGTTTGCTTTGTTTTGGGTGTGCTTCTACGGAGAGCTCTAAACCCAAAATTTTAGTTACCATCCCTCCCTATGCAGGTTTTGTAAAAAGTTTAACAGAAGGACAGGTCGATGTAGAAATTTTTGTTCCGCCCGGCTCCAACCCGCATGCCTATGAACCTACACCGGAACAAGTCAAACGTTTTACCCAAGCCAAAATTTGGTTTAGAATAGGCGATCCGATAGAAACTAAAATGGTCGCTTTCCTGCAGCCGTACAATGTCGATATCGTAAATATTTCCAGCGATTGGGCCACTCTTGATGAGCCCCATACATATGCCCATCAGCATGAAGATAAAGATCTCCATGTATGGATGGATCCTGTGATTCTCTCAGGACAAGTCGAAGAAATAACTCTTCATTTATCCAACCAATTTCCCGAAATGGCCTCTATGATCAGAGATAACTGCGACAAAATAAAGTCTCAGCTAGATCAGCTCAACAGCTTGACAACAGATAAGCTAGCTCCGTTTCAAGGTCGTTATCTTTTAGTGTCGCATCCCGCGCTCGGATATTACTGCGCCCGCTACCGCTTAAATCAGCTCTCTGTTGAAGTTGAAGGGAAAGATCCGCGCCCGCAAGATATTGCTGCACTTATGAACACACTCAAAACACATCCAGTTCCCGTGGTGCTCATCGAGCCTCAATATAACAAAAAAGGAGCGATCTTGATTGCAGACAAGCTCCATGTCCCATATGAGGAGATCAACCCTTACGCACGAGATTATTTCGGGATGTTCAATCAATTGACAAACACTATTGTAAAATTTTATGACCATTCAAATTCATAATCTCAATTTTCAGTACGATGAAAATCCTCTTCTTCAGGATGTCTCACTCGAGATTGCAAAAGGAGAATGTCTGGCTGTTTTTGGACCCAATGGCGGAGGGAAAAC
This sequence comes from Rhabdochlamydiaceae bacterium, assembly GCA_041487155.1. Lineage (GTDB taxonomy): Bacteria > Chlamydiota > Chlamydiia > Chlamydiales > Rhabdochlamydiaceae > PALSA-1444. The sequence goes on along the minus strand of JBGPMV010000015.1, from coordinate 15,650 downwards.
AACACTCCTCAAACTTCTCATGGGCTTTTTAAAACCCAGCAGCGGCACCATTTTACTCGATGGGATGGATCCCCAGAAAAGCCGGCGGCGCATGGGATATGTTCCTCAGATCTCCCAGCTAGACAGGCAGTTTCCCATCACCGCCTTAGAAGTCGTCAAAATGGGCGCGCTCTCATCTTCCCTCTTTCATCCGTATAAGCCTGGCAGCGAAAATGGGGCCTTTGCCATGCTGGATAAAGTAGGGCTGAGGCACATGGCTCAAGCACCGTTTGGCTCGCTTTCTGGCGGACAATCGCAAAGAGTTCTCATTGCAAGAGCGCTCATGGGCCATCCCGATTTTCTATTTCTGGATGAAGCAACTGCAAGCGTCGACCCTTCTGCCGAAGAGCATTTCCACCTGCTCATTCAGGAACTTAAAGGAACCATTACGATTGTCATGGTGACGCACGATCTTCCTGCAGAGATGTCGTATATCGACCGCTTTTACTGCGTCTATCGCACAGTCACACCGTATTCCCCTGCGCAAGTTTGCGATCATTTTGCGAAAGGGCTTTATCACCCTCCACTCAAAAGAAAGGGTCCTTAAATGTTAGAGTCGCTTCTTTCTTTCCCATTTTTATTGACCTCTCTTCTAGCAGGACTTGCTTCCTCCATTACAAGCGGCATTGTCGGATCGTATGTCGTTGTCAAACGGATCGTCTTTATCAGCGGAAGCATTGCCCACTCTGTTTTAGGCGGGATGGGATTTTTTCTCTGGCTGAGGCGGACCTACCATCTGGATTGGCTCGATCCTCTTTATGGAGCGCTCATTGCCGCCATCTTATCGGCGCTGCTCATCGGATGGATCCATCTCAAATACCGTGAACGAGAAGATACGGTCATTGCAGCCATCTGGTCGACAGGAATGGCCCTCGGTGTGATTTTTGTTTCTTTCACACCGGGCTATAACGTGGAGCTCATGAACTTTTTATTTGGAAATATCTTGTGGATTTCACAGGCCGACCTGACTCTTTTAATCTCTCTTGCCGCGCTTGTGATCTTAGTAACGGTACTTTTACACCAGAAATTTCAAGCGGTTTGTTTTGATGAGACAGAAGCAGAGCTTCGAGGCATTTCTGCAAAAAAATACTATCTGATCCTTTTAAGCCTCGTCGCGATCTCTGTCGTGATTTTAATCCAAGTGGTAGGAGCCATCTTGGTGATTGCAATGCTGGCCATTCCGGCAGCAATCGCAAGCCATTTTTCGAAAAAACTATCGCACATGATGATCCAAGCTGTGATCTTTGGAGCGCTCTTCACAGCAATTGGACTCATCCTGTCATTTTATTTAAATTGGCCGCCGGGAGCGACGATCGCACTTGTTGCTGCGCTCGCCTATGCGGTTCATTTAATGATCTATTATAGAGCCGCATACCACTGAACGATATGCTGCCAGACGGTTTTTCGGTGGTGTTTTCGGTGATGATGGCCACGCTTATGCGCTTTTCGATACGATCTTGCTTTCTTTTTCATAAAACCTCTTATTTTTGCAAAGTTGTTAAATCATCCACAAGCTTTTGAGGGATTTTCTTAGTTTCTTCCCGCGGCGTCGGCACGTCTTTCCTATGGTTTTTTATCGTGATTTTAGAAGATTTCTTTTTTCCCCAGGATTTCATACAGCACCTCTTAATTACATATTAGTATAAATTTCTTTAATTTTCAAATAAATAATTACCATCGATCCCCATTGATCAAAACTACCTAATCGATTAACATGATCCCTACTTTTAGTATTTTTGAGGTAAAACGATGTACGCTATCATTGAAACAGGTGGAAAACAGTACCGAGTCGAGAAGGACGATGTCATTGACGTTGAGTTACTTGACTCTGAAAAAGGACAATCCGTCGAGTTCACAAACGTCCTTTTCTTCAATGATGGCAAACACGCGAAAGTAGGGTCTCCTTACGTTGCAGAAGCCGTTGTGAAGGGTGAATTGCTCATGGAATCCAAGGGGCCTAAGGTCATCTCCTTCAAGTATAAACAACGAAAAGGGGTTCGCCGGAAAGTCGGCCACCGTCAAAAATATCATCGAATCAAAATTACAGAGATTACAGGATAGGTCATGGCACATAAGAAAGGTCAAGGTTCAAGCCGTAACGGACGCGATTCAAAATCCAAGCGCCTCGGCATTAAAGCCACTGCAGGTCAAGTTGTTACAACTGGCAGCATCTTAGTTCGTCAACGAGGAACCAAGTGGGCCCCTGCAAAGAACGTCGCAGTTGGCCGCGATGATTCTCTTTTTTCACTGATCGACGGCGTTGTCTCCTTTAAAAAGGGAGTCAAGACATTCGTGTCAGTCCTCCCCGTACCCCAATAAGTTTTTTTATGTTTACCGACAAAGTCACTCTCTCACTAACCGCAGGACGTGGGGGAAATGGCGTCATTGCTTGGCGTCGGGAAAAATACATCCCTAAAGGCGGTCCTTGCGGAGGAGACGGAGGAAAAGGCGGATCGATCTACGTAGAGACCGATACACAAGTCGTCTCCCTTGAAAATCACCGCAACAAACGCCTCATTAAAGCCCAAAACGGCAAGCCCGGAGGCTATAACCTTTGCAGCGGCAAAGGCGGAGAAGACATTGTCCTTAAAATCCCTCCAGGAACTCTCGTCAAAAATGTACAAACTGGCGAAGTGATTTATGACTTCGTAGAAAAAGAGCGCTCCGAACTCATCTGCAAAGGCGGAAAAGGCGGAAAAGGGAATAACCACTTTAAAACTCCGACCAACCAAGCCCCCTATATCTGCACAGAAGGCCTCGATGGAGAAACAGTGGAAGTCGAGCTCGAACTCAAACTGATCGCAGATGTCGGCCTCGTTGGTATGCCCAACGCCGGAAAGTCCTCACTCATGACGTGCATGACGCATCTTGAAGTTAAAATCGGCGCATATCCTTTCACAACTCTTTTCCCCAACCTCAGCTACATCCACTTTGCTGAAGACGACCGCATCCTCGTTGCTGACATTCCAGGGATCATTGAAGGAGCGCATGAAGACCGCGGCCTTGGATTTGAATTCTTAAGACACATTGAAAGATCTGCTGTTCTCATCTATGTCATCGACACTTCCGGACTGGAGGAGCGCGACCCCCTCGATGATTTCCGCGTGCTTCAAAATGAGCTCAAAGCCTACAACCCCGCCCTCCTTGAAAAACGTTCCCTCGTTGTCCTTAACAAAATGGACATCGAAGAATCTTCCCTCCATCTCCCCCGCTTTAAAGAAGCCTTTCCAGACGTTGCATTCTTCCCCATATCAGCTCTGAACAATGAAGGCATTGAACCGCTTGTCCAAGCGATCCATTCTCTTGTCAGAACTTCATCCCTCATTTAAAGTATCCATTCCCTCTGCGAGGGATAACATTATAGTTTCTGGATCAAAAACACTTTGTGTTTAATGTAACAACAATCACCAAAACCTATTGAAAATCAACTGCTTAACCCGATTGCGCAATAAAAAACTTCTCATTTAGCAACGCCATAAATTATTGATTTCCTGGTAGTTGAAAAGCTAAAGTCAAACCCCTTGTATTTAATGCTGTAATGCTATACCATTACAACCATAATTAACAATGGAGGTTTTGTGTTTCTCTCTGGAATTTTGCCCTATACCATCGACGCTTTTCATAGCTTCTATGGTGATGAATTTATCGCTATCTTTACACACGCAACCCTTGCCACAGGTCAAATCGATCGCACGCAAGCAAAGAAGTTGGTGGAACAGCTGAATGCGGGCGCCAGCCGGATCATGCCCTGCATCTCGTTTAATGAAGAGATGCTAACCGGTAATCAGTTAGAAGGCGGCGCCTGCAGCTCGATTGCATTCCGAGTTGCCAAAGAAGCGCTTGTGCTTCAAAGCGACTTAAAGGAGATCCGCGAGCTCAAGCCCTCAAGCAGAGAACAGAGTTTTGCGTTACGGTTCTCCGATTATGTCCACAACCTAGAAGATATGGCTAAAGGCAAGAATGCGCCTTCTAAAGCCCTGCAAAGCCTGGTTAGAACCGAACAGGCCGCGTTCAATACGATTACTGTCAATCGTGACACAATCCATCCCGGCAATGCTGTCTCTGAAAAAGTGGGGGCCATGGCTCCCTTCTATGGACTTAAAGTTGTGGAATCGAGCCCGGAACTTCGGGTCAAAGGGAATGAACAATTAGAAAAACAGCTGCTCGAACAAATGCGGAGTTTAAAAGAGGGCGTCTATTTTTTGAGGATTATCCAAGAAAAATACAACCACAAGTTAGAAGAAAAGGGACACTCGGCGGTCTTTATCAAAACAGAAAGTGCAGAGTATAGTTTTGATCCGGCTGTCGGCTCCTATACTCTATTTTCAGAGGCGTCCAAAACAAACCTCATCTATAACACCTTGCTAAGCGCTAATGAGCGCTTCGGTGTGGATGTCTTAAGCTTCCATAAGCTAGAAGAGGAAAATCGGATTTCATCGGACCTCTTTGACGTGCCGGATCTCAAGTTAAAAGGCGTCATTTATTCTCCAGATCCTGTACGCAACGTTCCAGCAATTATTTTCTCCCCGGGACTGGGTGTATCTATAGCTGCTTATAAGACAATGACTAAGGGGCTCTGTTCAAGAGGTTTTGTTGTGATGAGCGTTGAGCACCCTGGAACCGGATTGGGGGCGCCAAGGCTAGACGAGCCGGCCATTATCGCGTGCGGCCTTCAAAATGGCAGCAATATTGAGAAGCTGGTTAAACTCATTAGGGAAGGAGTTTTCGCAAAGATTTCTGCAAATGCCCCGCTAGCCGTATTAGGCCACTCGCTAGGCGGCTCTGCATCAATTGAAGCCTGCCGCCTAACACCGGAGATTAAAACGGCCATTAACATGGATGGCCGGATTATCAAACCAAAAGGAGTTTTACAGCCTGTGCTGCAAATCGTGGCAAAACAAGTGAAGGAAGACCGCACGCAATATAATGCAGCTTTAGAAGAGCTTGCCAAAATCAATTCCTCTTTTACCCGTTTAGAGGTCGAGGCAAAGCATGGAGACTTCTCTTATCCTCACCCTGATTTCCTATCAAAGACAATTGAGCAATGCGTTCTCTTCTTAAACCAACATCTTGTGCAGGGGTAGAAAAAATGAAATTTTTGACCCTGTTTCTAACGGTGTTTGCAACGACGGTCATTGATTGCAAGCCCACTCAGCAAGAACAATTGACGGAGTATTTATCAGCGCTCGTATCGATGCCAACAGAAACGGCAGATACAGAAAAAAATGATAAGGCTTTGCATTGGATTGAGGATCAACTCTCCCCTTTAGGATTGCATTTTAAGCATCAGACATTCGAAGGGCATCCAACCTTAGTAATTACAACCAAAGATACAATGACACCCGACCTTTTCCTCGTTGCCCATATCGATGTCGTGCCGGCACCAAAATCTCAATACCTGCCGCGCATTGCAGGAAACAAGATGCATGGACGAGGCGCCTATGACATGAAAATGGCCATTGCCTGTTATATGCTGCTCCTGCATGAATTGAAAGACCGTCTTCCGAAGATGAACATCGGCCTCATGTTGACCAGCGATGAGGAAATAGGAGGGATGAACGGAGTTAAACGCCTCCTTGAAGCAGGCTATTCTTCCAAGGTAGCTTTCCTTCCAGACGGTGGATTTAATTGGAACTTTGAAGAGGCCGCCAAAGGTGTTTTGCAGGTTAAAATAACAGCCCGCGGCGTATCGGCCCATAGCTCACGGCCTTGGCTCGGAGAAAATGCCATCGATATTCTTATGAAAGCCTTAGGTGATGTCCATCTCTATTTCGAAAAGGAAAAACCCCATTACGGAACATATTTTCCCACAGCAAACATAGGGATGATCAAAGGAGGGAAGGCAGCCAATCAAGTTCCAGCAGAGGCCGAGGCCCTGATTGACATCAGGTACCCTCCTGCAATCAAAGGAACCGAAATCTATTCTGCCTTGGAAAAAATGTTGCAAAAAGATCCCCGCCTTTCCATCCAGATCACTGCCGAAGGGTCTCCCCATCATGCCAATCTGCAACAACCGCCTTTTTTAAAGTTTCAGGAAATTGCGAAACGGCTCTATGGAATCGAGACAGGAAAAACTTTCTCCTATGGCGCATCTGACGCTCGCTTTTTCAGTGAAAAAAACATCCCAGTACTCGTGATCGCACCCAAAGGCGGCGAAATCCACAGTGAAGAAGAATGGATCGACCTTGCAGACCTTACCCGCTTTTATAACGTCTTAAAAGAATGGGTCAGCTTAAACGGCTCTTGAGCTTTTTTCTGAGTGCCGGAGATATGATTTTCAAGGCATTTGAGCCGCGCGTAATTTGTGCAATGCTCACTTTATGATTTTTGGATATCTCGCGTTGAGTTAATCGTTCTTCCAACAACGCTTTAATAATCAAAAACCTGGAGGCTAATGTCTCCTTCTCCTCGATTGTAAGAAATAAATTAAAAAACTCATTGAGTTCTTCAGCGGACTGGATCTGTGTACATAGCTTAAGAAAATTGGGCCAGCCCTCTTTTGAAGTCCGATGCATCCTTTACCTTTTTGTACTAGAGCTTATTATTGGAGCGTTGCATATATTGGTCAAGTTCCATGGCGATCTTCTTGCAGAATCAGTTCTTCAATCATGGTCTACCTCAAACCCCATTACCCGGAAAATAACCCGGAAGCGACCCGGAAGTCAAAAGCTTCCGGGTTGCATCTTCATCTGAAGTTAATTTCATAAAATTATTCCTTATTTTTAATTGTTACGTGTAGAGGTCTGATCAAGTTATAAAAAGTGAGCAAGATCAGCACCGGATAGCAAATTTTCAAAATAGGGTTGAGCAAATTAGCAATCCCTTCAAACTCCAAAGTCGTCACTGCAAAAGTTGTCACCAAAGAAGCAATCAAGATCGGAATATGGCCAACCTTATCGTTTAAGACCTCCCTCTGGATAAAACTAGCGAATGCAGCAATCAAAGCAATGGTCGTGCTTAAACATGCAACAGTAACCGTAAGGCTTACAATGAGCCCTGCATGAGGTCCTAAAACCTTAATGGCGATAACACCAAGAAGCTGATCGCTGGGAATCCCCTTCAGCTCAGGAGCATAAAAATACGCTAGATAACAAAATCCAATATAAACGCCTGCAAGCAGAAATGCTCCGATTGCACTTGCCTTTATGACAAATCCGCTTAGGTTTTTCTCTCCCTCCGGACGTGCCAGAGATGAAATGATAATGGGAGCAAAGAAAAATGCAGCCATTAGATCCATGGTCATATACCCCTCTTTCAACCCATGCCAAAAATGAGAAACCTCCGATGGGTTGGAACAGATCAAGACAGCAGCAGGTGCCTCAATAAATCCTTTGACGATAATCCAAATTAGAAGCGTTACCTTAAAGGGCGCAAGCACATAACCGATGAGCTTAATCAGCTGGTTTTTTCTATAGACAAAGCAAAATACCAACGCACAGGCAATGCCGCTAAATAAAATCAACGGAATGCCCGGTATTGATGTGGATAATGTTGAGTGGGCCAAAGCAATACAACGAGGAGCAGCACCAAGAGGGCCCAGAAGAGCAATTGTTAAAAAAGCTATACAAAAGCCCGGGATCCTTCCTAGACGGCTAAAAAAAAGCCTAATATGACCTCCAAATAGGAACATTGCGAGCAAGCCGGCAATCGGCATTGCAACAGCAGTGATCAAAAAGCCCGAAAGAGCCCAAGGAGTTTTATCTAGAGCATACTGGCTTAAGGCCAGTGGTACAAATATGTTTGCGGCCCCGAAGAACATAGCGAATATGGTCAGGCCGGCAGTAAAATAATCGATTCTTTTTAATGTGTTCATAACGTTCCATCTTTAGTTTTTTTTGTTTCGGAGATTAAATGTGAGAAAAATAAAGATGGATGTGCGCTAGATGCGCACCATAAACATAGACGAATTCATGCAGCAGACTGCTAATCTATTAGACCCGGCGGGTAGTAAATTAACGTGTAATTCCTGCATATTGCCTTGTGAGATCCTACTATAATACATCTGATCTTAAAGAATCAATAAAATCGTCAGGATGTTAGCTCGGCACGAAATATAACAGACTAAAATTTAACGCGTTATAATCAAAACTTTTGACGCGAGCTTAGACTCTTCTTAAAACTATCCAGATGAGGGGCAAGTTAGCGATTTGAATAGCTCTATAGCTTTGTAACTGTTTATCAAAGTAATACAATTTGCAAAAAATTCATTTATAAAAAATGTGAATATGTTACAATACTGGGATTTTAGTTATGGAAAGAAAAAAAGAAACATTTATCTATGAAGGGCTGGGGTTTCCAATCGAGCTTATCGACACGCCAATGAAGAAAGTATTTGGTGAGTGGGTTATCGATATCGACATGAATGCACTTCAGATGTTCGTTTTTAAGGGTCTCATTCATAAACCCTATCCACTCACTGGCAGAGAGATGAGATTTATGCGAAAGTTCACAGAGATGTCCACCATTGGATTTGGCAAAAATCTTGGGGTGTCTCATGCGACTGTTGTAAAATGGGAAAAAGAACAAGCCAAAGTCAGTCCTATTCAGGAAACTTATATCCGTATGTATTTTCTTGATTTCTTAATGGGTCGCGAATTTTTAAGCCTTTACAAAGAAATTACTCCAAAAATGTTAGCAGAAACCAAAAATGAGAAACATTCACTAATCTCAGTAAATGCCAAACAACTTCAGGAAGCTGGTTAGAAAAGTTTGGCCATCAGCTAGTATCCGCACCTAGATGAAAAACCTCATTTAGCGGCTTTCTTTCCGGCAAAAAGATTAGGCAAAGAGCACAGCAGGGGAATCTGTTATTGCATTTTGTAAGAAAAACATACCAATATTTCTTACATGAAGCGTAATCAAAAAAACCAAAATGCATTGATTGTCAGATATTTAAGGCGATAAACGCCCGTGGACATGGCGCTGTATTTGTACCAACGGACTTTTTGAATTTGGGTAGTCGACAGGCTGTTGATATCGCTCTTCATCGCCTCGTTCGAATTGGATTTACGGCACTTTTAGAAGCCGAGAATTACCATGTGGCAGTTTTGACTCTGGCATCGCCCGTATCATGAATTGATCAAACAGAGGTACAGTAAATGCCATGTCTCCATGTGATGGACTGTAGATCATCCCTTTTTTTATAAGTTTGGCTCTTCTTGGACCGAGACTTGCTATCTTGATACCCAATGCCTCTGCAACATCGGCCGTTCGATGAGGACCTGGACCAAGCAGGGCCATCACTCGTAAAAATTTCTTTTCCCCCAAGGTAAGACGATCAAAACGGACTCTGAAAAAACTACTGTCAAGACGTTGAATAGCCAGAGCAGTAGCCTCATGAACAGTCTGCAAACTGATTGTCTTTTCTACAGCTAGATTCCAAATCTGATATCCCCATTCTTGAAGAAAGTATGGATAACCTTTTGTTAAAGAGAATATTTCCTTCAGCGCGAGATTTTCAAAAATAATCCCCATGCTCTGTGTAGGTTCCTGCAAAGCACGTACAGCATCTTCTTCAGACAACTCTCCAATAGATGGAAAATCGAAAAGCCGCTCAGCATATGATTTTGAATCCCCAGCTAATTCAGGAAGTATTGGCAATCCAGCCCCCAGAAGCACGATAGGAAGCTGATTCTGTTGAATTTTATGCATGGCCATAATTAACGCACCCAATTCTTTCTCATCCAGATATTGAATTTCGTCAATTAGAACAGCAACGCCTCTCTTTCTGTCTTCAGCAGCCTCTCCAATAGCCACAAAGAGATTGGGCAAATCAATTTCCAAGTCTCCGCTATCAGCAGTTCCTCTTTCTGGACTAATCTCCACCCCGTAAGTAGCATCATCTACTGTAATTTTTAGAGAACTCAAAAAACTTCTGAAAACAGCCCAGCCGCGTCTAATTTTATCACTGGCTCCAGCAATCCTATCCAAAGAAAAAAGGACACTCCTTAAGTAGGGAACGAGCATTAAACCTAAGGATTTATTTTCATGAGCTTCAATCAGAATTGTTTGATATCCGGCCTCTTCCGCTGACCGCTTAATCTCGTTGAGCAGTACAGTTTTGCCTACCCCGCGGAGTCCCGTAAGTAACAAGCTTTTTTCAGGTCTTTTTTGTTTTACACGCGCAAGCAAGACCCGCGCTTGTTCAAGCACAGGACTGCGCCCTACAAGTTCATGAGGTCGGGAACCGGCTCCAGGAGAAAATGGATTGCTTACCTTGTCCATATTTTATACCTATTTATACCCATTTATACCTACTTGCGATAATTTTCCGCAATGCCTTAAGAATCAGGGAGGTAAAAAATGGCATAGTATAAAATAAGTAATTCTTTAGAAGACTCTCTCAATGCCTTCACAAGCTTGATTATGCTGAGAAGTGATGGGCCACACTATGGCAACAATTGGAATCCTTTCTGGCGGGCGGCTCCGCCGTCCCGTCCCGAAAGCCGGTTCGCCCGCAAGCGGGCTTCACTTCGATTCCAGACGAAAGCCACACTGTGGCTTTCTTTCCGGTCAATTTTTTTTTACAAAAAAATATGGCCGGAACTGGAATCGAACCAGCGACACAAGGATTTTCAGTCCTCTGCTCTACCGACTGAGCTATCCGGCCAAAGAAGAGTCTAGGATAGAGGGCTTAACATTTTTAAGCAATGAATGACTCTTATTGCACCTATTAATGACGGCCTGATATCCTAGGTGCTGTACATGGAACCTTTGGAAAACTACCAGCCTGAAAAAATTATTGTACGGATGCCCAACTGGATTGGGGATCTGGTCATGGCTACGCCTGTGCTCAGTGATTTGAGAAAGGCTTATCCTAAAGCTCATATCACTGCGATGTGCAGAACGCCTATATCAGATCTGTTGCGCGAAGACCGGGATATCGATGAGCTTTTTTGCTTTAGTAAAACCAATCGATTTGGGAGAAGAAGCGATAAAAGAGATATCATTGAGAAATTGAAAAGAGGCAAATACGATCTAGGAATTCTTTTAACGCATTCGTTTTCGTCTGCCTGGTGGTTTTGGCTTGGGAAAGTTAAACGGCGCTTAGGCTACAAAGGAAACGGCCGCGGCATTCTTCTGACGGACAAAATCCCTCTTCCGAAAAATGTTCATGAGCAGCATTTGGTCGAAACCTATAAGATGCTTTTAAATCCGCTGGGGATTCCTCTATCAAAATCGAAGCCTCGTATTTACTTAACGGAAAAAGAACTCTCTGAGGCTAGAACGCTTTTAAAGCAGCTGGGTATTACTCAGGAGCATGCTCTCATAGGTATTAATCCTGGGGCCGCCTACGGTTCTGCAAAATGCTGGCTGCCTGAGCGTTTTAGAGAAGTCACAAATCGGCTGTTAAAACTCGAACATGTCAAAATTATCTACTTCGGCGATCAAGCCTCGATGCCGCTGGTGAAAGAAATCTGCCAAGACCTTCCATCCCCGGTGATTAATTTGGCAGGCCTTACATCACTAAGAGAGCTGGCATCTCTTATCAAGCTCTGCAAAGTGCTGCTCACGAACGACAGCGGGCCCATGCACATTGCAGCGGCAGTTGGCACTCCGCTCGTCGCTCTTTTTGGTTCGACAAACGAAACAGCTACCGGTCCTTACCAATCGGGAACGGTGATTAATAAACACGTCTCGTGCTCTCCTTGCTATCGTCGCGAATGTCCTATCGATTTTCGGTGTATGAAGAAAATTGAAACGGATGAAGTCTATAATGAAATCCTGCGGACGCTCAAAGAGTTTAAAGATGTTTAAGAAGCTGTGGAGAAAATGGGGTCCCAATCCCCTCGATGCCATTTTGAAAAAAGCTGCGAAAAAAGGGTATAAGACCATTTTGATTCCTTGGAACCGCGGCATGGGAGATATTGCACTTGGGCTCTATGCCATTGTCCACCGCATCAAAACCTTTATCCCCGATGCTAAAATCACCTTCCTTACCCGCGCAGATCTTCAGGAGCCTTTTCAACTGCTTGAAGGTGTGGATGTGAGGGTGGATCCATCAATGAAAAGAGGCGCGCCTGTCTCTGTTTCTCACGATTCTTACGATTTAGTATTAGAAAATGCAGATCCGTCCCATTGGGTTGCATGGCAGCGCGGATCGCTCGTCCCTAAAATGCAGTGGAATCGGGACTGGGATGGTCTCTATGCCCGTTTTAATCTCCCGGAAGGATGTGTGGGAGCACATGTCAATTGCGAAACCAACTACTACTTCGAGAGGAACTGGCCCGCAGAAAGCTGGCAAGAACTTTTCTCATCGCTGGAAGCACCGATTATTCTTTTCGGCCTAAAAAAAGAGCCGGTCTTCAAACATCCTCAAATGTACGATCTCCGAGGCGAGACCTCTCCGCTTGAGATTCTTTCAATCATTAAAAATCGTTGCACCCATCTGATTGCTCCTGATTCCGGAGTGCTGGGGCTCACCTACTTTTTAAACACCCCTTTTCCACTAAAAGTTGTTTCGCTTTGGGCCGACCCTAACCATGGCATTTTAAAACAAAATGTCCCTTCACCCAATCCTTTACTGGAGCACACGCCTGTCATCAGCCCCGATCGAAAAAATGCCGCTCTCATCACCTCCGATGCTGTAAAGGCAGCGCTATGTTAAGGGATAAAATCATAGACCGCCTTAAGGAGATGAAACAGTCTCACCTTGCTGCAAAACTAGACAGCTTGAGCGAAACCGAGCAAAAACAGTTTTTAGAGCTATTATCGCCCAATTTACTGAAAAGCCAGCAAGAAAGCCTTAGCGCCTCCCGCCTAAATGAAGATTTTGAGCCGATTTACGAAGCTCCTCAAGCATCGGATACCTGGATTCCTCTTGGAATAGAGCGGCTCTCTCAAGGAAAAGTCGCCTCTCTTATTCTTGCAGGAGGTCAAGGAAGCCGCCTGGGTCTTTCAGTGCCTAAAGCGCTTGTCCCTGTCACTCCGGACGGTCAAAAAACACTTCTTGAGCTCCATTTAGAAAAAATTGAGCTTGCAAGGACATTCCACCAGACAAACATCCCGTGCGCTGTGATCACTTCGAAAGAAAATCATGCGCAGATTGCTCAGTTCATCCAAGAAAAAAACTTCGGCTCTTTTGTTACGCTTGTTACCCAAAACGAGGCCCCTTTTCTCGATGACCTGGGAAACTGGATTTTACGAGACGATGGCAAGCTTGCCACCGGCCCTGACGGCAATGGTTACGCTCTTCATTTACTTCAAGAAAACGGTGTTTTAAGCACATGGAAAAAAGCAGGCATCGAAGAAATCACCCTGGTGCCGATTGATAATCCACTAGCAGATCCGGTCGATCCGGTCTTAATCGGTTACCATGCTGCCCGCTCAGCAGAGGTCACGGTCAAAGTGATCGCGCGCCAAAGCGAGGAAGAAAAAGTGGGAATCTTGGTCCAAAAAAATAGCCGCATCGAAGTGCGAGAATATTCAGAGCTTCCTGCTGAAATGCCTCAAAAAATGTGCCTTGCGCATATTGGACTTTTTGCACTCAATCTCTCTTTTGCAGAGAAGGTTTCTAAGGAAAAGTTTCCGTGGCATCTGGCCCGCAAGCTCGATCCTCTAACACAGAAATGGATCTGGAAGTTCGAACGTTTTATTTTTGATATGCTCATCTACTCTCACAAAACAAATCTTCTTCTCTATCCTAGAGAAGACGTCTACGCCCCTCTGAAAAATGCAACCGGCGATAAAAGTTTAGCCACCGTTCAAGCAGCGCTTCAACGGATTCTCGGTTTATGATAGTGTTTAAAAAAGGTAGATATGAAAATTGGATATTTTGGCGCTGGCTCCTGGGGATTTAGTTTAGCTTCTCTTCTTGCATCGAAAGGACACACAGTTATCTTGTGGGGACAAAATGAAGCCCACATAAAAGAAATGCGAAAAACTCGCGTGCATCCCAAGCTTCCCGGATATCCTGCCGATCAAAATTTGATCTTCACAGCCGATTTTGAAGAAGCCCTTACAGGCGCAGATGTGATTGTTGAATCGGTTACAACCAAAGGCATCCGCCCCGTATTCCAAAAAATAGTCGAGCTGGGTGGAACAAAAAGCCCTATCGTCATAACCTCGAAAGGAATCGAGCAAAATACGTGTCTACTTCTTCCAGAAATCGTCTTGGATGTCATGGGAATCGGCGCAAGGTCGCAAATTGGAGCGCTCAGCGGCCCTAGCCACGCAGAAGAAGTGATACAAAAACTCCCCACTTCGATTGTGGCTGCCGCCTATGATCCAGCCATCATGCTTCAGATCCATGACCTTTTCTCAACACCTTATTTCCGCGTCTATCCCAATAACGACATCAACGGTGTCTGTTTTGGAGGCGCGATGAAAAACCCGATTGCGATTGCTTGCGGCATTGCAGATGGACTCGGCTTTGGAGACAATACAAAAGCCGCGTTGATGACACGCGGCCTCCATGAAATCCGCAAACTCTCTGTCACAAAAGGGGCCAAATCAGAAACTTTAAACGGCCTTTCAGGACTGGGCGATCTGTGCGTTACCTGCCTTTCTAAACACAGCCGCAATTCGAAATTTGGAAGATTGATCGGCGAAGGATGCTCACTTGAAGAGGCGCAGAAAAAAGTAGGAATGGTGGTTGAAGGCGCTTACACCTGCCTCTCTGCAATGCAGCTTGCTGAAGAAGCAAAAATAGAAATTCCCATCACGGAAGCTGTCTATTCGATTCTCTATAACAACATGAACCCCCGCGATGCTGTAAAGCAACTGCTCCAAAGAGCGATTAAAGAAGAGCACCTATGATTCAGGGCACAAAAGTCGTCACATGTGAAGAGATGCGCAGGCTTGAAAAACTCTGTTCGGTTGAAGAACTCATGGACCATGCTGCAGGAGCGCTTCTAGGGGTGATTGAGAATTGGTTCGAGCTTACAGGCGCTCCTAAAGACGTGGTTTTGGTTGTAGGAAAAGGAAATAAAGGCGGAGATGCCCTTTCTGTAGGAGCTCTTCTCGTGCAAAAAAACTACTCTGTAGCGGCCATGCTTGTTTACCCTGAAAGCGAGATGAACCCCCTTTGCAGAACGCGGCTGGATCGCTTTAAAAAAACGGGAGGAGTCATTCACCCTCTCCATAGAGACAAAGAAGTTTTCACATCCCTCATTGTAGACGGAATTGTAGGAACAGGTTTTCATGGAGTCCCCGATGAAATCCTGACGCGCGCCATCCACTGGACAAATGCCCAAACAGCGCCGATCTTATCTATTGATATTCCCTCGGGCCTTGATGGAACAACAGGCCTCGTTGAAAAAACTGCCGTTCATGCATCGATCACGTGCTGCTTAGGCCTTCCTAAAATCGGATGTTTTATTGGAAATGGCTGGGACCATGTCGGCGCGCTTTTAACCTGCGAGATCGGCATACCGCCTGATATTCTCTCCCAGGCCCAATCGACAGCGCTTCTCTTAAAAAAAGATCCTCTTCAGCTCCCTATCATCATCCGCTCGCGCCACAAATATGAAGCAGGCTACGTTCTTGCTATCTGCGGGTCGCCTGAAATGCCCGGCGCTGCAGCGCTATCGACACTTGGAGCTCTTCGCAGTGGAGCCGGCATTGTCAGACTTTTTACTGAGGCTGATCTATCTTCAGCCCCTTTTGCCCCT
>JBGPMV010000014.1:0-17323 GCA_041487155.1 Rhabdochlamydiaceae bacterium | reverse complement strand
TTTCTTTATGCTGACTAACAATGTTATTCGAATGAAATCCCACATCCACAGCCGTGCATTCAACAAAAACATCGAAGTTCGAGAGTTCTCTAAGAATTCTGTATCGCAGTATTTTATCAATTTTCCTTCCTTTTATTAGCCCCCCCTGTTCTTCCTCCAAAGCTAAAAACCATTTGGTAAGATCCTCTAATTGAGAATCAGGAACAACTAATGCTGCAACGCAAGTAATAGGATTTTTATCTAAAGGTGTAGCTCTTCCTGCTTCATCAATGAAAATATGCATTGAAAACCACTCCTTAGGTTCATTTTCAAATGGGAAGCATATCGAAAATCAGGGCTATTAAGTAGCCATTCGAACATCGAAACCCTCGTATTTATCGATCAAGAGACCAAGGGTTCGAATTGGTTGCAAATCGGACTGAGCAGGATTCGAACCTGCGACCACCCACTTAGAAGGCGGGTGCTCTATCCACTGAGCTATCAGTCCAAACAAGCTCATCATCTTATTGATCTTTCATAGAAAATTCAAGAGAGTTCATGGTTTCAAAAAAAAATATACATGTTCCCCCTATTGCTCATAGGGATCAATATGTGGTAAACTCCAGGACCAATAAGTAAAGGAATTTATGACTCTGGTTAAAGTGAAAGATTTTCTAGTAGGCACAGGGCAGCCTTTAACGATTATCTGCGGGCCGTGTGTGATTGAAGGCGAGGCGCAAGCAATGGAAGCGGCGGAGTTTTTAGTGGGGCTGATGCAGGAGCTGGGGCTGCAGTTTATCTACAAATCAAGCTATGACAAGGCCAACCGTTCGTCGTATCAGTCGTTTAGGGGGCCAGGGGTTAAAAAAGGGCTTCAAATCTTGGGCCGCATTAGGAAAGAATTTGATGTGCCTGTTTTGACCGATGTTCATACTCCTCAAGAGGCGGTGATGGCCTCTGAGATTTGCGATGTGATTCAGATTCCGGCGTTTTTATCGCGGCAAACCGATTTGATTACGACGGCGGGTCAGACAGGATCTGTTGTCAATGTGAAAAAAGGTCAATTCATGGCTCCTGCCGATATGCAAAATGTGATTGATAAGCTCAGAGCTGCAGGGAATGAGAAGATCATTTTAACAGACCGGGGAACCAGTTTTGGATATAACAATTTAGTTAGCGATATGCGCGCTATTCCTATCATGAAAGAGATGGGATACCCTGTCTGCTATGATGCGTCTCATTCGGTCATGTTCCCCGGAGGTAATGGAACTTCGTCCGGAGGGCAAAGAAAATTTATTCCGACGCTTGCAAAAGCCGCTGTTGCTGCAGGGTGCGATCTGGTCTTTATCGAAGCTCATCCCAACCCTCAAGAAGCAAAAAGCGATAAAGAAACAGTATACCCATTTAGCGAGCTGAAAGAACTTTTAATGGAACTTCAAAGGATTTACGGCGCAGTGCATGTTTAGAAAAACGATTTTTTCTTATACGTTTGTCATTGTGGGGCTCATTGCAAGCTGGCTCTTCCTCACCTTGCATGTTTCACAAAACGATCGGAAGCGTTTTAAAGAGCTGCAGCAAAAAGGGCATGCGATTGTAGCGGCTTATGAGAGCCGATCAACTAAGCAGAGCCGCGCGGGCGTCCGAAAAGATCTTTGGATTACGCAGGAAGGGGGGATACGCCTGCATGACCGCATTGAAAGCGCCTCTTCTATCCTGACTCTGACTCCAGTTGATGATCATATGGATATTATTGAAAACCTGAATCAAATCCGCTGCTCTATGCAAGATAAGTTTTTTGAGCACAATGGAGCGGTTTATCAGCAGGTGCGGTATTTCGATGCAAATACAGGGATCTATCAATACTCGACTAATCGATTTGCGGCGCAAGCCGTTGCACTGGCGCTGTATCGCCTGCCGGGAAAAGATCTTCCCGCAGCTCTTACAAAACAGCAGCCGTTCTTGAAAGGGATCGCTCAAGACGTCTCGTTTGCAGTCGCGGGCAAAGCTTCTCAGTTTCAGGCAAAACAGTTTAAAGCCTCTTTTGTAGGAAAAAATGATGATTAATATTTTTGCTTATCTTTTAGCAGCAATAGCCCCGATGGACACAGGATCGATTGCGTCCAAGAGCGCCACTTATGACGGCTCGGTTTTGATCTTGGACGGCGAAGTTGCATTAGAACACGGCTTTGGGAAAATGAAAGCTGAAAAAGCAGTGTTAACACATGAACAAGAGGGACAAGCTGAGTTCCCCTTCACAACGATTGATCTGGCAGAAGCGGTGCATCTTTCACTTTCAACGGATGCTCAAATCGACTGTGAACGAGCCACGCTTGATTTTTCTACTATGAAAGGCGTGCTGACCTCTCCTCAAAACGTCCATTACATTGATAAAATCAAATCGACTCCGTTTGAGCTCTTCAGCCCGCATCTTGATCTTCAAATGATCAAAAATGGAGAGAAAAAAGAGAGCTACGACATCGAGAAGGCCTATGCTCAAAAAGGGGTCCATCTCATCTATGACAAGGTTTATCATCTGAATACACAGACAGTTCTTTTTGCAAACGATCATATCCGCTCGGGGGAAGATAGTTGCAGCTGGACCTACCAGGATGACCGCGTTGATGCGGCAACGTTCGATCTGGATCTGTCTCAAAACCATCTCCATCTGACAAACGCTGCAGGCCATATGAGTTCTTTTCTAAAAGGGGAAGTTAACTTTACTGCAGGCGATCTATATTGGAAGCATACGGAAAACCATCTGGTTCTAACCGGAGCCCCCAAAGTGCAAGAAACAAGCCTTGGAACCATCGACTCAAGCCAAGAAATCGATCTGATTTTAAAAGATCAAAAGCTGGATAAACTCAAAACACAAGGGCCTACGACGCTCACTTCGCATAAAGGGCATACTCTTAAAACCGAAGGTGTGATCGAGGTGGACTCTGAAAAGAGTCTGGCGATCATTCATCCGCACCCCACGCAGCTTCTCTACCAAGAAGAAGAGATGACGATCTCGGCAGATCAGGCGCAGATTTTTTACCGAGAAGATGAGAAAGGGCTCCATCCGGAAAAGCTTGAGCTTCAAGGTAAAATTAAAATCTTTTCGCAAGAAAAAGAGGGGCCTGCAAGACGAGGTATTGCCGATACGCTGACGTATCATCCCGACACAAGAACCTGCATCCTCAAAGCAGATCCAGGACAAAAAGTGCTCTTCATGCGGGATCAAGATCAGCTCCGGATCAGCGCAAATGAAGTCCACATTACTTACAATCCTGCAACAGAGGAGCAGGAAGTGAGAGGCATCGGACATGTCGTCTTATCTCTTTCACCCGAAGAACAAAATCTCTTAAACCAGGTATTTCGAAATGAACCTTCCACTCCTTAAAGTTAAAAATCTTAAAAAATCGTACGGTGGTAAAGCTGTCGTCGATGGACTCTCTTTTGAAATCAAGCCGGGAGAAGTCGTCGGGCTTTTGGGACCTAATGGCGCTGGCAAGACTACAGCTTTCTATATGACAATGGGCCTCATCCATCCCGATGATGGTGAAGTCCTGTTCAAAGGACACGATGCAACATCTCTGCCGATTCATAAACGAGCTCAGCTCGGCATGGGATATCTCGCCCAAGAGCCTTCGATTTTCCGAGCTCTAACTGTTGAAGAAAATATTCTCTGCATCCTTGAAACACGCCCGCTCACCTCTCAGCAGAAAAAAGAGAAGCTGAGTGAACTCCTCCATGAACTCCATCTTGAGCCGCTTGCTAAGAAAAAAGCAGCAACGCTCTCTGGCGGAGAAAGACGGCGCCTCGAAATCACCCGCGCGCTTGTCACAGAGCCTTCCCTTCTTCTTCTTGATGAGCCGTTTGCCAATATCGATCCGATTGCTGTTGCCGATGTAAAAAAAATGATCCGGCACTTACGCAACAAAGGGATTAGCATCTTAATCACCGACCATAATGCGCGGGAGATTTTTTCCATTGTGGACCGCAGCTATCTCATCCGGGAAGGAAAAATATTGATCTCAGGAACCGTCAGCCAGCTGCTGCAAAACAAAGAAGCCCGGCAGTCTTATTTCGGCGAAGATTTTACGATCTAATCTCAGTCATTTAGACAAGTCAAAAGTTCTGAGAAATCGATGATCCGGGCAAAAAAACCACTATCTATTACACGCTCATCTACGCCATTTACATGGATCAAAATAGGCCTCATGGAAAAACCTTTAGGCAATTGCAGCGCATTTAGCTTTTCTTTCATTTCAGTAATCACGTCTATTCCTATTTTCCCCTGGCTGAATTTGACTTCACAGACATAAATTGTATTGAATCTTGTTTGAATTAAGTAATCAATCTGACATCCCTTCCGTCTGGATCTTGGTGTTTGCAGATATGGTGCTGAAAAAACAACTTCTTCGGTCGGGATATCAAGAATGCGCTGCACAAGTGCGCCGTTGTTTACGACTAAATTTTCGAACTGCAATCCCAAAATCGAATACCATCCTGGAGGTAATTTTCGTATTTTACCGGCTTCAATTTGCTCACGATTAGGTTGAATATATTTGAGATAAAAACGGAGGTAATTATCACGTAATCGATAACGGCTAATTTTGGATTTTTTATTTTTTGAAAATTGCCAGGTGTAGTCTCGAGATATAAAACCAGCTTGTGCCAGTTCATCGACAGCCTCACTTAAGTCCCCTCCTTTTGTACGACCAGTTTTTTTGGCAATCTCGGTCAAGGAAAGATGATGATCAACGAGCAATTGAACAATCTGTTTATAAAAAGTCCCCCTATTCAAGAATAAATCATGAAAAATCTGATCGAATTCTCGAAATAAAAGTCCTTCAGGTTCAAAGCACAAATGTTGGATATTATTTTCCGCAGAAAGGTCGGGCCTGAGTTCTTCTAGGTAACGAGGGATTCCTCCTGTGACGGAGAGAACTTTAAATTTTTCATACGGATCGATAACACCAGGCCAATCATCCCAAAAAGCATTGGAATTGGAAAGAGAAAGCTCCTCCAATAAAATCCGTAGTGAAACCCTTCCATAAAATCCTGTGCTACTGAGGATGTTTTTTTGAATCCATGCAGAATTAGATCCAGAGATGATCAAGATGAGCTTGTTATTTTTTTTAAAGTGACGATCCCACGCCGTTTTGAGTTTGGGCAAGAAGGTAGAATCTTTGGATCCCATCCAGGTAATCTCATCAAGAACAATCAATATACGTCCTTTCTTTGCAGCTTCAGACAAATCGAAAAAGAGATTTCCCCAGTCATCACATCGATAAACAGGCAGCTGATGTTCCTGAAGCTGTCTTAAAAACTCTTCTCGCTGCATCTGAGCATTTACACCATCGCTTGGAGGGATACCAGACAGAATAATAGATCTCGAAAAGGTTTTGGCAAACTCTTCAGCAAGACGGCTTTTTCCAATACGCCGCCGGCCGCGTATTACAACGAGACTTGCATTCTTTTTTTGGAGCAAGCCCTTAAGAGCTGCAAGCTCTTTTTTTCTCCCAATGAATTTTTCCATGTTTGACTCACAAAAGTTACAAATGCAAATTTATCGCTCTGTTTTCATTATCGCATAATCCTCACCAAAGTTGCAAATGCAAATTTGGTGAGGATTATAATAAAAGTGAATTTTCATTTTAAGCACTGATATTGAGCATCTTACAACTATTCTTTATGGATTAAAGAATTCCGCACTTCGCTCAGGACTTGTTTTACGGGAAGCGTTGTTAAGCAATCGCTCCGTTTGCTCCCGCCGCATCCATCCATGAAACAAGGCCTGCAGCTCATCTTTTGAGTGATAACGCGGGCGTGAGGATTTTTCCAGGGGCCCCAATTCAACTCTGAGGTGGGACCAAACAAAACGCATACGGGTGTTTTGAGCGCAGAAGAGATATGCAGCGGCACTGAATCGACGCAGATGAGCATCTCTCCGCCGGCAATCACAGCGCCAAGCTCTTTTAGATCAATTTGCCCGGCCAAACTTGTCAGCGGTATCCCCGGACAGAGGGCAATGATCTCGGCGATCATTTTCATCTCAGCAGGATCAGAGCTGGCTGTTAAAACAACATGGCTGCCCTCTTGGTGGAGAGCCTTTATAAGCTCTGCGACATGCTCTACCGGCCAGCATTTAAACTTCCAGCGGGACACCGGATGAATCGCGATATAAGAATCAGGAACCATTTGAGCCACCCGTGTTTTAACGTCGGGTGGAATATGAAAAAAAAGCTCTCGTTCTTCAGGAGTTGGAAAAAGCCCAATCCGGCGCAGAGCATCAAGATTTTTTTCAACGGTATGGCGGGGAGTTTTACAAGGTTTTACAAGATGCGAAAAAATACGTGATTTGCCCAAAAAACCTTTTTTCTCGGGATCCAGCCCGACGCAGATGGGAGCGCCTGAGACAAGTGATAGGATAGCTCCCCTATCGCCTTCTGTCAGGTTGATGACAAGGTCGTATTTTTCTTTTCGAACTCTCTTAAGAAGAGACAGCTCTTCTTTCCACCGTTTGAAAAACGACTGCTTTTTCCATTTTTTATCATAAAGATGGAGCTTTCCTATGGAAGGGTGCCCTTCTATCATGGGAGCTGTCTCTTGATAAATGAGCGCGTCAATTGCTGCTTCGGGAAGCTGGGACTTTAAGTACGAAAAAACAGGAGTGGTGAGTAGCACATCTCCGTGATGGCGGAGTTTAATGATGAGAGCTTTTTTTACTCCTGATAAATCAGGATAGTTACCGTAACTCATAAATCAGCCTTTCGAGTCCTTGTTCGATCTCGTCTTCAGGAATCAGATTAACATTTTCAGGATGCCGGACACAAATAGCTTTTGGACTTAAAGGGGCCCATTCCCACAGAGCTGTTTTTCCAAATAAAACCAGTTGGGGCTTATTCATAGCTCCCATGAGATGCATGATGCCGCCATCGCCTGTCCACGACGCATCGACGGAGGCAAGAAGCCCCATAAAATCATCGAAGTTCGGTGTTGGGATAATTTCGTAGTTCATCTTCAGCAATGCCCCTGCTTCTTGTGCGCGCCCAAGATCTTTAGGCTCGCAGTTTAAAATGACCTTAAACGATAATTGTTCAAAAGCTTTATTTAAGTGTTTGGCGATCTTATCAGAGTCCAGCTGGCTTCCAATCCGGTGATTGGTCACAGAAATTAAAATTGTTTTTTGATCAAAGCTGCAGCTCTTTTTGACGTGTAAAACCGGCATCAAATGCGCAGGCACCTCTTCAAGCGCTGGATCCAAAAGTCTTAAACTTTTGACCATCTGATGGCGGAGATCATCCTTCTTAAATAGAATAGGCTCATTGATCCATTTCGAATGCCACGACCCATCGACTACAGCACGGCGCCTAGGAGTTTTTAATCCGGCTAAGAAAAGATTGAGCCACTGCATAGGAGTCGGCCTCGCAGAAATCACCCAATCAAAAGAGCGCTTCCGGTTGTGCCAAAGAGTTTTTAATAAAGAGAGATATTTGTTCCTGGAGGGCTCGATCACCACCGCCTCATCAAACCCTTGCAAGTAGGGAAGGAGCGGCGCATTTCTTTGATCAACAAACAATGTTATATGGCAGCCGGGATGGTTCTCTTTGCAGAGAGCTGCAAGCGGCATCACTGCCATCAAGTCACCCAAGCCATTTCTCCGGACAATTGCTATCTTCATTAAGAATGAGTTTAGTGAGAAATTTGAAAAAATGCCATCTTAAATAGACCGTTATAAATAAAATTTTAAATCAGGCTTGCAAATAAACAATGATAATGTTAAAATAAGGCACTTTAACAGAGGAATTTACAAATGGAACAAACCCTATCAATTATTAAGCCGGATGCCGTTGAAAATAATATCATTGGCGCTGTCATTGCCCGCTTTGAAAAAGCAGGCCTGACGCCTGTTGCGATGAAAATGGTTCATCTTTCCGAGGACCAAGCCAAAGCGTTTTATGCTGTTCATGCCGAGCGTCCTTTCTACATGGAACTCGTGAATTTTATGATCGAAGGCCCTGTGGTTCTCATGGTTCTGGAAGGAAAAAATGCAGTCGCTAAAAATCGCGAAATCATGGGCGCAACAAACCCTAAAGATGCAGCTCCAGGAACGATCCGCAAAGACTTTTCAGAATCGATCGAGCGCAATACCGTTCACGGATCTGACAGCTTAGAAAACGCGAAAAAAGAAATTGCGTTCTTCTTCTCTACTAAAGAGATCTTTACTCGCAGCTGCAGCCACTGCAATTGCCATTAATGACATGATAGAGGGATTTTAAGTCCCTCATCTTTTTTCTCTGCATTCTAGAAATTGACCGAAATTTAGAACCCTAATGGTCCTCACAAAATCAAGAAAACTCGTTTCCATGAGGAGTTTATTAGTCGAAAAACTCCTCATGGAATCGGTTTTTCTTAATTCTGTGAGATTTATAAGTAGTAATTTTTAAATCTTTTTTATGGTTAGAGCACTAATCTTGCATAAATATTGTTGAATAACAAAATCATAAGCCATTTATATTAAGCAATACAAAAACTTCTTTTCATCAATCTGCAACTTTGTTACAATATAAACATCGGAGATAGCCTTGAAAAGGAAACCTACGCCTAGAATTCCGCCTCAAATAGAGAATATATTAGAGGAAATAAAAAAATACATAGACTCCGAAAATTTTAGATTTAGCGAACATGCCATTGAAAGAGGTAAAGAGAGATCGATTTCTCCAAGAGATGCCTTATATATCCTAGAAAATGGCTATCATCATGAGGAGAAAACAAAGTTTGTGAAGAAGTTCAAAACGTGGAATTATGCGATTCGAGGGAGAACGCTAGACAAAGAAGACCTGATGGTGGTCGTAGCAATTGCAGAGGAGATGGTCATTATTACAGTCATAAGAACATGGTGAAAAAAATATGAAAAATAGAAAAACAAAAACCTTTATTTACGAAGCATTTGGTTTTCCAGTATTGCTCATCAATGTCCCAATGAAAAAAGTGGTTGGGGAATGGGTTATAGACATTAATTTTAATGTGTTAGAAAAAGCAGTTCTGCGATCGCTGATTAATAAACCCATTCTCTTGAATGGTGCTGAGTGGAGATTTATTCGAAAATCTCTCATGTTAACGACGACTGATTTTGGAAAAATTTTCGATGTGTCTCATGCAGCGATCAGTAAATGGGAGAGTGATAAGGCTAGCCCACCATCTGCTGCAGATGTTTATATCCGTCTATTTTTATTCGATCATTTGAACGGGAAAGATAAAGATTTTCGCAGCTTATATAACACCATTAGTCCCACAACTTTGGCAAAACACAAAGGCAAAAAAATGGGTCCCCTTTCTATCAATATTGAGGAAGATTTGAAAACAGCTTAACGCTCGAGGATGAGGGTCACCGGACCATCATTCACAAGAGAGACTTCCATATAGGCTCCGAAGACACCAGTCTGAACGGGGCCTATTTTATTTTCTAAGATTTTTAGAAACTGATCGAAGAGGGGTTTTGCTAGAGAGGCAGGAGCGGCCTGGAAGAAATCGGGTCTTCGTCCTTCATTACAATTGCCGTAGAGAGTGAACTGGGAGATGATGAGGAGCTGTCCTTGGACTTCTTGAAGGGAAAGGTTCATCTTCCCCTGTGCATCTTCAAAATAACGGAGTTGAGTGACTTTTTGAGCCATCCATTCAAGAATCTCAGGAGTATCTTTAGGATGGATGCCGACGAGTATAAGCGCTCCCTTCTCGATCGATCCGACAATTTGTCCTTCGACCTTGACGGAAGCGCTTTTCACGCGTTGAAGAACCGCTCTCATTAGATCAGGGCTTTTTTCTTCTTAAACTTGTCGAGGTAGTCGAGCGCTTTACCTGTTCCTAGGCAAACAGCTAAAAGCGGGTGGGGAGCCACGGTCACAGGAAGGCCTGTCTCTTTCATGAGTGCATTGGCAAGTCCTTTAATGAGGGCGCCTCCGCCTGCCAGCACCATTCCTCGGTCAACGAGGTCGGCAGCGAGCTCGGGGGGGCATTTTTCAAGAGTTGCCTTAACCCCTTCAATGATCTGCTGGATCGGTTCTGCAAGACATTCACGGATTTCGACGGAGTTGATCCGTTTCATGACTGGAAGGCCGGCGACTTGGTCTCTTCCGCGGACTTCCATCTCGAGCTCGTTCTCTCCAAGAGGATACGCCGAGCCGATTGTAATTTTAATTTCCTCGGCAGTTCTAGGACCGATCATAAGGTTGTAGGTGCGTCTCATGTAATTCATGATGCACTCGTCAAACTCATCCCCTGCTATGCGAAGAGATAGGCATTCGACGATCCCGCCCAGGGAAATAATGCCGATTTCTGTCGTACCGCCGCCGATATCGACAATCATGTTTGCACACGGCTCATGCACGGGGAGGTCGACTCCAATGGCAGCTGCCATCGACTCATCAATGAGAATCACTTCTTGAGCTCCTGCACGGAGAGCAGAATCTTCCACGGCCCGTTTTTCAACGCCGGTGATTCCGGAAGGAACAGCAATCAAAATTTTAGGACGAAATAGACTGCGCGAGGGTGTGACTTTTGTGATGAGCGCTTTGAGCATCCCTTCGGCGATTTCAAAATCGGCGATCACACCGTCTTTCATAGGGCGGACTGCGTGGATCTTACGAGGAGTTTTACCAAGCATCGCCTTGGCTTTATGGCCGACGGCGAGAACTTCATTAGTTACAGAGTCAACGGCGACCACTGAGGGTTCTGCAAGAACAATCCCTTTGCCTCGGACATAGATCAGAATGTTGGCAGTTCCAAGGTCGATGCCGATATCGCTGGAGAAAAATCCAGAGAGCCTTCCGACTTTCCCGAAAACAGATTCCATAAGCCGGGATAAAATTTCTTTCACTTTAACTGATTTTTTTTGATTCATATTTTTAAGTTCTTAAGAGTTCTAAAACATCTTCCCATGTTAATTTAGCAATAGCTTCATCATCGCAACTTACCACTTTCTTGACCAATCCTTTTTTCCGTTTTTGCATTTCGGCGATTTTCTCTTCGATTGTATTCAACGTAATAAGTTTATAGGCGGATACATTTTTCTTTTGCCCCATGCGGTGAACGCGGTCGGTGGCTTGGTTCTCAACAGCAGGGTTCCACCACATGTCATAGTGGATCACCGTATCGGCTCCGACGAGGTTGAGTCCGGTTCCTCCTGCTTTCAGCGAGACTAAGAAGACAGGTATGGTTTCATCTTCATTAAATTGTTTTACAATTTCCAGACGGTTCTTGGAGGATCCATCCAGATAAGAAAACCGGATGCCTCGGTGTTCAAAATCTTCTCGCATGATTTGGAGCATGCGGGTGTATTGGCTGAAGATGACCGTTTTGTGCTTCCCTTCAATGAGCGTTTGTAAAAGCTCCATGAGCATGTCATACTTGGAGGAGTCGCCGAGTTCTGCTTTTTCTTTTGCAAAGATCGCCGGATGGCAGCAGATTTGTTTTAAACGGGTCAGCGTTGCAAGCACATGGATCTGTACCCGATCAAATCCGTCGCGCTCGACCAGCTTGACGAGCTCGTTCCTGGCAGATTCTGCATAAGAGCGGTACAGCTGCTGTTGTATATCGGAGAGCTGGCAGTGGTAGACAATTTCTGAAACAGGGGGAAGATCTTGAAGCACGTCGGCTTTCATGCGGCGTAAAATAAACGGAGCGACTTTCTTGCGGAGATACTCCAGGTTTTTAGTCTGCTCTGCCCCTGTTACACGGACATATTTTTCCACGAACCTATCAAATGAGCTCAAGAAGCCCGGCATGAGGAAGTCAAAGAGGCTCCACATTTCATCTAGAGAATTTTCTATGGGTGTGCCGGATAAGATCAGGCGATGCTCTGCAGGGATCATCTTCACAGATTTTGCATTGCGTGTTCCACGGTTTTTAATATGCTGCGCCTCATCCAAGATGATGTAGCCAAATGAAACTTGCTTATAGTGTTCCACGTCTTTTTGAAGAAGGGTATACGAGGTGATGACGACATCGTATTTATGCATGTTCTCAATCAGCCTTTTACGGCCGGAAGGAATGCCGTCGATGACAAGGACTTTGAGCTGCGGATCGAATTTTGAAAACTCTTCTTTCCAGTTATAGAGAAGCGATGTCGGACAGACGATGAGGGTGAGCCCCTTTTTCTTGAGCCGATACTGAGCAATTGCGACGATCGCTTGGAGCGTTTTTCCAAGGCCCATATCGTCGGCAAGGATGCCATTGAGATACATCATGCGCAGACGCTCAAGCCAGTTAACGCCTTCTGCTTGATAAGGTCTTAGTTTGGCTTGAATATCATCCGGTACTTCGGTGAACGTAAGTTTTTTCTCTCCTAACATCTGCTTTCTGATGTCAACGAGTTGATCGGTGATGGAAAATGTTACGGGAAGCCCATTGAACTGCGACCCATCGATATTGGCCAGGCTCCAAAGCGGCCTTTCCAAGGTGTGGTCGTTTAATACGTCGATGCCGAGCTCGTCAAAGAGTTGAACAAGGCCTCCCATCTTCTCTAGGTCAAGCACTAGGATCTTAGGAATTTTAGACCCTTCTTTCTTCCCTCGGTTGCGGGGGTTTTCCATTTCAAGATAGGCTCTTTTCGATGCGATGCATTCCCAAAGAAGATCCATCTTAATCCCTTTGAGCGCTCCTTTTACCTGGAGCTCGATCTTATATACATCGATGCGATCCGTATGGGAAAGATGGATTTTGTATTCGGTTTGATCATAAATAAATTGATCGAGGAGGTTTTGCGGACAATTAAATGCCA
Organism: Rhabdochlamydiaceae bacterium; assembly: GCA_041487155.1. Classification (GTDB taxonomy): domain Bacteria; phylum Chlamydiota; class Chlamydiia; order Chlamydiales; family Rhabdochlamydiaceae; genus PALSA-1444. Next base: position 4,578 of record JBGPMV010000014.1, on the reverse strand, counting down.
CCCGGTGTTGATACCGTGGAATCACATCGGTCATGAACTCCACAATCTTTTTTTCAGACTTTGTGATGAAATGGCTCTCATCCGTATTGAAGACAAAATCTTGGAAAAGTTCTTCAGTGAGTTTTCGTTCATCGACCAAATTACGGGCTAAAATTCCCGAGGGTGTCACAAAAGAGGTCGCATGCTCAAAAGTCATCTGGCCTGGGGCAACGGGAATTTTATTGTCATCATAATGGAAGAAAAGAGTTGCTTCGAGCTCCCCATCGAGATAAACGATATCGCACGTTGCCTTCGCAGGTTCGACATACGGCAGCGTGACAAATCCATTGATTGCGCCCGGATTTTCAATCGTTGCAAATTGGGCCATCTGCGGCATCGCGTTTTCTACAAACGAGCCAAATAGAGGCTCCGGCAGCGTTAAGTCATCTAAAGTTTTTAGGTTCTTAAGATGCAGTCTTGAAATGTGCTTCGGAAAACGGTAATACGTGTTTTGATAGATCATTCCGGGCTCTGCACAAGAAAGGAGCCTTGCTTCTGTAACATTAATTTGTTTTTGATCCACAATGAGCGCAGATCTCATTAAAATCTTTGAGACAGGCGGTTTCAAATATTCTAAAATGAACTTGAGCCCTGCATACTGAGGAGAAAAACGAAGCGGGTTCTCAAGCGAGGTTTCAAAAAGACCCGGCAGCTCGGGAAGCTCTTCTTCTTGAGGATTAAATCCGCTTTCTAAATACGGCTTTACAGCCCCTTCATAGGTTTTTGCAAGCATGACCCCGAATAATTCCAAATCGATTTGGGCAATGCGATGACCCTTTTCGGTCGTCGGCTGCTCTTGGAAGCGGGCCTGCTGCATGATCAGCTCCAAAAGCTCGCTTTGAAGCGGTGAAAACGATTTGAGTGAAAAAGAGTACCTTTTACTACCCACATAAAGGGGCTCTTCATACCTTAAAGCATCCAAAAACTTCTTTACATAAGGAATATGGAGAGGCTTAGACCTTGAGGGGAGCCGAAGGGCTATGATCAGTTCGACAGGAAGCCTGCCATCTAAACTCTGAGGAAGTTGAAAGACAAAAGCGGCTTCTGCCCTATCAATTTCATATTTTTCCTGAGGGCGGAAAAACGGCGACACCGCCAGCATTTCCGAGGAGAAGATATATTCTTGCAAGAGCTGCTTTTGGAAAAGCTCTTCTTGTTTAATCGTTTGTTTGGATTCTGCCTCTTTAAACTTCTCAATCAGCGCATTTTTTTCTGTCGCATCCAAATCGTGTTTGTCGGCCAGATCTTCTAAACTATTCTCTTTAGAGTAGTTCACCATGATCTCGTCTAGGCGCTCTTCCAGGTAGAAAATCAAAGCAGCAAGATGCTGGCAATCGTAGTTATAGGGGCAATCGCAATCGGAATCGACCGTTTCGCAATCGATCCGATCAATTTCAATTTCGCTTTCGTAATGGTTTTCGTATTGGCCTTGAACCCGTCCGCTGATGCGGACAACACGGTTATCTAAATGTAAAATTTTGGCCGAGACGACTTTCTGTTTATCAAATAAATCCTTGCCTTCCTTGACGATTCCGGAAGCAAAATCTTGTCTCAACTTTCTAAAATTCAGCATTTGCCATTCCCTACCTGTTCCTGAGTCGTTGTCTTTCCGTCGAACTTTTGTTTTACCCTTTTTAAAAAAGTACTGCAACAAAAATGTTTTTTTATTTGTGAGTATTGCCGAAAAAGTTCTATTACCTCTATACTGACTCGCTATGCGTAACGCCTGAGGTCTGAATAACCTAGCCGTTGACACGTATTGCGGGTGTAGCTCAGTGGTAGAGCATCACGTTGCCAACGTGAGGGTCGTGAGTTCGAGCCTCATCACCCGCTTACTTAAGTATAAGGAACAAGAATGGAACAAAAAGCTGTGGCAGATGCCGCTCCCCTCGAATTTTCAAGCGACCTCGTTAAGATTAAAGCCCATTTCAAGCCCGCCTGCAAAGTCGAGCTCGAAGTTGAAACTGCCCCATCTATTGTTCAAGAAGCTCACAAAAAAGCGATCAAACTTGTCGGCAAAGAAGTTACGATCGCCGGATTCAGAAAAGGAAAGGCTCCTGAAAACCTCATTGAAAAAAACTATCCGAAGCAAGTCGAGTCCGAACTTGAAAAAGCGGTTTCCGATCTCAGCTTCCGAGAATCCATAAAAGCGTGCAAAATCCCTATTTTAAATAACGAGCTCAAGATCGGCTATAACATGAAAAGCCACTCTCTTCAAGAGGGCGCAAAGCTGATTTTGTTTTTTGAGACAGAGCCCACTATTCCTGTGATCGACCCTCAAACCGTCACACTTAAAAAAGTAGAACGTCCCGAAGTCAATGATGAAAAAGTTGAAGAAACCATCCGGCAAGTCCGCCTCTTTTTTGCAGAGTGGAAAAAAGTCGATGACCGTCCTATCCAAGAACATGACTTCGTCCTATTAGATGTAGATATCATTGAAGAAGAGCCCGCCCGCTCCCTTTTTTCAGGAGTCCGTTTTGAAGTCACTGACCGATCGATGGCACAGTGGATGAAAGATCTCATCTTAGGCCATCATCGTGGTGAGGTGCTCGAAGGAACAAGCGTTCCCGATGCTGATGCTAAAGAGAAAGACCAAGATCTGACTCCTAAAAAAGTCCGCGTCAGGATCATCAATGTTGAGACTGCAAAACTTCCCGAGCTTACAGATGAGTTTGTTACAAAATTGGGTGTATCATCGGCTCCAGAAATGAGAAAAAACATTGAAAAACTCCTCAATGATAAAGCTGACGGCCATGTGAAAGAAAAAATGCGTGAAGAAGTTTCCGAAGCGCTTTTGAATGACTTTAAATTCGATGTTCCCGGCAGTTTAATTGATCGAGAAGTCCGCTTCCGCATGCAGCAGCTGCTCCAAGATTCTGAATACGCTCAGCATTGGAATAGCATGACCAATGAAGCGAAAAAACGAACCGTTGGATCGATTGCCGAGCAATCTGAAAAAGCCGTTCGCATGTTCTATCTCTGCCGCAAAATTTTAGCCGATGCAAAAATCACCATCACCCCAAATGATATTCCAAAAATTGTCGATGCCCCCCTTGATATGCTTTTGGGAGAAAGACGGGACGTTCATCCTCAAGGAAATACAGAAGTGCATCAAGCCGAAGCGTTTTCTCGACTTTTACTTGAAAAAGCAGAAGATTATATTATCGCACACGCAAAACAAGCTTGAGAGTTGCGCATAAAAAGACCGATCTGCAAGATAGGCTAGAGAAACAAACCAGCCTTAGAAGTAGGAAATCATGGACCCAATAAAAAGACCTCAGATGTACACCGTTCCTTATGTTGTTGAAGATACAGGCCGTGGCGAAAGAGCCATGGATATTTATTCCAGGCTTTTGAAAGACAGAATCGTCTTCATCGGCACCGAAATTAATGATGCTGTTGCCAATACCGTGATCGCCCAGCTCCTTTTCTTACGAGCAGAAGATCCTAAAAAAGATGTCAGCGTCTATATTAACTCTCCCGGCGGCTATATCTCTTCCGGACTTGCGATTTACGATACCATGAAGTTCATGGGATACGACATCAACACCTATTGCATTGGACAAGCAGCTTCGATGGGATCTGTTTTGCTTGCTGCCGGAACGAAAGGAAAGCGTTATGCTCTCCCCCACAGCCGCGTCATGATCCACCAGCCTCATGGAGGAGTTGGAGGAACGTCCGCCGACATTCTCTTGCAGGCCAAAGAAATGGACGCAATGAAAACTATTATCCTTAACATTTTAAGCGAGTGCACAGGAAAATCAACGGATCAAATCATGGAAGACTCCGACCGGGACTTTTTCATGAACCCTGAACAAGCTTTGAATTACGGACTGATTGATAAAATAGCAACACAACCACAAAAACCAACCCCCACCCCAAGCCCCGCGCTCGTCGCACCTTAAAAAACATGACCGAACAAAAAAAAGATCGACCCTCCGCCACCTGTTCTTTCTGTGGAAGATCCGAAGATTCTGTTGAAAAACTGATCTCCGGCCCCCAGGCTTTTATCTGTGATAAATGCGCAAGGCTTTGCATGGACATCATCGAAAAGAAACCCGTCCATCATGAGCTCCGTCTTTTAAAGCCCAAAGAAATCAGAGAGCGGCTCGATGAATACGTGATCGGTCAAGATAAAGCCAAGATCACGATTTCTGTTGCTGTTTATAACCATTATAAACGGGTCCGTTCCTTAGGAAAGGAGATGGATGTTTCCTACAGCAAGTCTAATGTCCTTCTATTAGGACCAACCGGTTCAGGTAAAACGCTCATTGCCCGCACGCTCGCTAAAATTTTGGATGTTCCTTTTGCCATCGCAGATGCGACAACCCTCACGGAAGCCGGCTATGTCGGAGAAGATGTTGAAAACATCATCCTCCGCCTCTTGCAAGCAGCCGATTACGATGTCGCCCGCGCTGAAGTCGGCATCATCTATGTCGATGAGATCGATAAGATCCGCAAAACAACCGGCAACGTCTCCATTACACGCGATGTCTCCGGAGAAGGAGTCCAGCAAGCCCTCCTTAAAATAGTAGAAGG